>NZ_JBJEHW010000060.1:0-20433 GCF_051876455.1 Parafannyhessea sp. | reverse complement strand
GTGATGATGGCGAGGTAGTCGCCCTTGAGGCGCAGCGCCGGGATGCCGATGATGAGGCCGCAGATTGCCGCGCAGATGCCTCCGAAGATGAGGCCGCACACGAAGAGCAGCGTCGTGGCGGGGGTGCCCGTCATGAAGTCGTACATCGTCACGTGCATGGGTCCCATCATGCGCATGATGAAGATTGCGCAGGAGTAGCCACCCACGGACATGAAGCCGGCATGGCCGAGCGGGAGCTGGCCGAGGTAGCCCGTCGCGATGTTGAGCGAGACGGCCATGATGATGTAGATGCCGACCTGCTCGAGCACGGAGCCCGTGTAGCGCGAGATGGAGCCGTTGTCGATCATCATCTGGCCGATGACGATCACGAGCACCGTGAGCACGGTGTTGATGATGTAGCGCTTGCCCGTGGAGATGGTCTTGCGCTTGGTGGAGCCCTTGGGCGAGCCGGCGGTGATTATCGGCTTGCCCTTGGTTGCCATGTCCTCTTCCACGTTAGCCTCCTTACACTTTCTCGTTCATCGTGCGGCCGAGGATGCCCGTGGGCTTCACGACGAGCACGATGATGAGGAGCAGGAACACGACGGCGTCCTTCCAGACGGAGAGTCCGAGGGCGGAGACGAACACCTCTGCGAAGCCGACGAGCAGACCTCCGATGACGGCGCCCGGAATCGAGCCGATGCCGCCGAGGACGGCCGCGACGAAGGCCTTGGTGCCGAGCATGATGCCCATGGTCGGCGTCGCCTGCGAGTACGCCATGCTGTAGAGCACGGCGCCGATGCCGGCGAGCGCGGAACCGAGGGCGAACGTGAAGGAGATCGTCGTGTTCACGTTGATGCCCATGAGGCGGGCGGCGCCCATGTCCTCGGAGACTGCGCGCATCGCCTTGCCGAGCTTGGTCTTCTGCACGAGGAGCTGGAGGACCACCGTGGAGATCGCCGTCACGATGATGGTGATGATGGCGTTGAGCGAGAGGCTCGCGCCACCGACGTTGATGGTCGACGTGCTGATGAATGGTGGCACGACCTTGGCGTCCGCACCGAAGACCAGCTGTGCCCCGTTCTCAAGGAAGTACGAGACGCCGATTGCGGTGATGAGGATCGAAAGGCGGGGCGCGTTTCTCAGAGGCGCGTACGCGACCTTGTCGATCAGTACGCCGAGGAGCGTGCAGCCCGCGACCGAGAGCACGACCGCGATTGCCGGGTTCATGCCCAGCTTGGCCATCACTATCCAAGAAATGTACGCGCCGACCATGATGATGTCGCCATGGGCGAAGTTGAGGAGCAGGATGATTCCATACACCATCGTGTAGCCCAGGGCGACGAGCGCGTAGATGCTGCCGAGCTGCAGACCGTTCAGCAGCTGCGTTATAAACGTCACGGCAAACACTTCCTCTCGTAAGCCTTTGAACAGAACTTCAATAGGGTGCCACGCATGGGACGTGTGCGCAACATTGCACCCTTATCCCCGTGAGGCGCCGAGAGAAACCCTCGGCGCCTCTGTGGTTGGTTCCTGGGGAAGCCACCCTCTACATGGTGGTCTCGATGTACTCCTTGCCGCCCTTGAAGCCGATGATCAGCGTCGACTTGACGGGGTCGCCGGTGCCCTCGTACTTGATGGTGCCAGTCACACCCTTGACGGTGCCCTTGGCGATGGCGTCGATGACGGCCTGCTTGTAGTCCTTGTAGGTCTTGGCCTTGCCGGCCTTCTCGACCTTGTTGATCGCGGTGCAGAGGATCATCGCGGCGTCGTAGCCGAGCGCGCAGAAGTTGGTCGGGTCGGCGTTGTACTCGGCCTTGTAGTCCTTGATGAACTGCTGGACGCTCTTGTCCGTGTTCGCGGAGACGAAGGAGGTGTCGTAGAAGCAGCCCTCGAGGTCGCTGCCGGAGGCGTAGTCCTCGTCGCCGCCGACGATGTTCGCCCAGCCGTCGGCGCCCAGGAAGACGCCCTTGTAGCCGAGCTGACGCGCCTGGGTGACGATCTTGCCGTCGTCCTGGTAGTAGTTGGGCGAGAGGACGGCGTCGGGCTTCTTGGCGATGATGTTGGCGAGCTGTGCCTTGAAGTCGACGTCACCGGCGGAGTAGCTCTCCTGCGTGGCGATCTTGAGGCCCTTCTTCTTGGCCTCCTTGACGAAGGCGTCGTTCACGCCCTTCTCGTAGTCGCCGCCGGAGTTGTAGATGGTGCAGAGCGTCTTGTAGCCCTTCTTGGCGGCGAAGTCTGCCATGAGCTTGCCCTGGTACGGGTCGGTGTAGCAGGCGCGGAAGGCGTTCTTGCCGTACTTGATGAAGTCTGCCGCGGTCGCGGATGCGGAGACGAGCGGCATGTTGTCCTTGACGGCCTCCTGCGCGACTGCGATGGAGGGCGTGGAGGTCACGTCGCCGAGGACGGCCACTACGTTGCTCTCGGCCATCTTCTGGTAGACGTTGACGGCCTCGGTGGCGTCGCCCTTCTCGTCCTGGACGATGAGGGAGATCTTCTTGCCGGTGGAGGTGCCGCCCTTCTTGTTGAACTGCTTGAAGTAGAGCTTCGCGCCGTTGCGGACCGCAAGGCCGTACTGAGCGACGTCGCCGGAGTACGGGCCCATGAGGCCGACCTTGAGGGTCTTGCCGGAGATGGCGGAGTCGGAGCTTGAACCGCCGCAGGCTGCGAGCAGAGAGCTGAGGCTGATGCCCACTGCGGTGGCGCCGCTGACCTTGAAGAGGTCACGCCTCGTGATGTTGTTAGACATTTGTTTTCCTCCCATGTAACTAAAGGTCTTGCAACCAACAGTTATCCTGAAAAGAAATTAAGGCTTCAGGCGCTGAATATGTGCCTGAACGATGAATGGTTATCGTTCCTGCAACATTGGAATTCGTTTGGAAACATATGTAATCGCCAAAAACTGGGCGATAAGTGCGCGCTGCCTGCGGAAACGCCGCTGTGCGCCTGGGCGGACAGCTTGACGCAAATGTGTCGCCCGACACGCGCTAGGCTTCGTGGCCGCGGCGAACCCTGCGCAGGGCCGCAGCCAAGAGGGTCCCGACGAGGACGCCACAGAGGTCGATTATCACGTCGCGCAGCTGGCTCGAGCGCCCCGGCACGAAGACCTGGATCGTCTCGTCCACGACTGGCGCCACGCAGCCGACCATGACGGTGAGAAGGGCGAGGCGAAGGTCGCTGGAAGAGATCTGCCAAACGCATTCCCTGCTGGCGGGAAAGCACGATCTTCTCCCCTGTCCCAGGACCTCCGAGCGCGTCCTGCCGCAGAGAAGCCCAAGCACGAGGTACTCGAGGAAGTGCGCCGTCTTGCGGATGACGAACGTCATGGTATGCGTGCTCGTAACGCCCGCAGCCTGGAAGGCCGGGCGAAGGACGACCATCACGCGCGAGCTCTCGCCCCGCGATGCGGCGCCGGATACCAGCGAGTGGCCCCATATGAAGACGAGCCAGAGCGCCACAATCGCAAGCCAGAGCGCGACGTGGCGCCCACGGCCCCCGTTCCGCTCTGACCCTCCGACGTTGCTGCGGTCCCCCTCGTCACGCAAGGGCTACGCCTCCCTGACCATCGCGGCCATGTGGCGCGGCTTGTACGCGCCGCGCTTGGGGCGGTTGCGCTTGGGGAGCTTGGCGGTGTTCGCGAGGTTCTGGCTTCCGCCCTCGATGACGTGCAGGTACTCGCGGGAGGACCGGCGCGCGGCCTGCGACTCGTTCCGCGAGAACTCGTCGTTTATCAGGTAGTCTACGTAGGATTCCGTGTCCACGACCTCGGGATGGCCCGCGGGCGTCCTGAACGGGATGAACTTCGTGGGATCCTCGAGGCCCGTCGGGTCGTCGATCGTGTCGGCACCGCCGATGACGTCCACAAACGGCGCGACGCGGGGGCCGTTGTCGATCTTCTCGTCCATCGCCTGCAGCGCGACGTTCCAGAGGTCCTCGTGGTCGAGGGCGTCGGCGTCGCGATGCTCGGGGTACTTGCCCTGGTCGACCTCGGGCACGCTCTGGGCGATGCGGGCCGCGCGGGAGCGGGAGAACTCCATGGCCGGCGTGAGCGGACGCTCTTCTGCCGCGGGGGCGGCCTCGTGCGACGCCTCCCCCATCCACGTGGGAACGCTCAGCTCGTTGGAGGTCTCCTCGACCGTGGGGAGGTTCTTCATGACGTCCTTCTCGCCCACGTGGCGCACGGAGTCGCCCAGACGCGCGTCCCACCAGCTCGTGCCGACGTCGCCAACGGTGCCGTCCGCACGCTCGATGATCGGGAGGCCCTCGAACTTGTCCGCGCCGAGGCGCTCCTGCAGGACGTCAGCCACGCCGCGTGCGCGCGCGGCCATGCGCTCGCGCAGCGTCTGCTTCTCGACGTAGTCCTCGGCCACGTTCACGTAGTCGTTGGTGTCGTCCAGCTCCCTGTCAACGGAGGGCACGCGGGACGCGATCTCCTGGTTGATGGAACGCGCGGGGTGGGAGACGCCATCCTCGGGCCCAACCGTCGCCACGTCCGCGACGGGCTCGTCCGGATGGTCCTGGCATGCCTGGTACGAAGGCGCGGGAACCGCGCTCTCATTGGAAGGGGCACCAACGGTGGCATTGCCAGACCGCGCGGCTACGTTGAGCACGAGCGTGGGGGCCTCCTCCGCCTCCTCGGCCTGTGCGTCCTTCTCGCCCTTGCGCCGTGCGGCGGCCGTCACGCCCACGATCGCCGCGCCCGTGACGCAGCCCAGCGCGAAGGTGACCGCGGGGTTCGCGAGCGCGTCGCGTCCGAGGTCCGATGCGAGCTGGAGGGGCGTCGCGGCCTCCGCGACGCTGGGGACGGAGACCCCAAGCGCGCCAAGAAGCCCCGCCACGACGGCCGGGTTCCTCCTTGCCATGAACATTGCGTCGCTCCTCCCGCAAGGCCCCCGCACGTGGGACGGACACGAAGCGAAACGCCAACTGGACCCCACGGATGCGGCCACTGGCAGAGACAACGGCGTGCTGCGTCTTATCTTCGTTTACCGTCGTATTATGCAGTCGGGGCAGATTCCCTAGACTGTGTTTGATATTAGCCAAACCCAGCCGATTTTCAAGGCTCGGGCCCAAATACAGGGGGCAAAACATGGCGAAATCCATTGCGATAGTGACAGGCGCCTCATCCGGCGTGGGCCGCGAGTTCGTGAGGCAGTTCGACCAGGGCGCGGGCGGTCCGCTGGACGAGATCTGGCTCGTGGCGCGCCGTCGCGAGGTCCTGGAGGACATCGCAGGCACGTGCAAGACGCCGACGCGGGTGCTCGCGCTCGACCTCACGAACGAGGACTCGTTCAAGACGATCTCCGCGGAGCTCGACGGCGAGCGCCCGCGCGTGCAGTGGCTCGTCAACAGCGCGGGCTTTGGCAAGTTCGGCGACTTCAACACCATAGGCGAGAAGGACACCCTCGACATGGTGAGGCTCAACTGCCTTGCCGTGGTCGAGTGCTGCTACCTCGTGCTCCCCCACATGGGACCCGGCTCCAGGATCATCAACCTCGCATCCATCGCAGGCGTCATCCCCCAGCCCAGGCTCTCCGTGTACAGCGCCACCAAGTCCTTCGTGCTCGAGTTCTCGCGCACCGTCGACCACGAGCTCCACGGCACGGGCATACACATCACGGCGCTCTGCCCCAAGTTCATGCGCACGGGCTTCCTGGACAAGCCAAACGACAGCGAGGTCGCGCGCAAGATGTGCCGCATCGGCTTCAGCCCCGTGGACAAGGTCGTGCGCAGGGCCATCCGCTCCGCCGTGCTCGGACACGCGCTCTGCATACCCTCCGCAGACATGTGGGCGGCCCACGTCATCACCAAGCTCCTGCCCGCCAGCGTGAGCATGGAGCTCGAGGACATGTTCATGGGCATGTGGGAGCCCATGCGCACGGCAGACAGGCGCTAGCGGGCACCAGGGACCGGACCAAGAACAAAGCCGCCGAGAGGGACGACGCGTCCTTCTCGGCGGCTTGCCTTTGCCTCGCTTGGGTGCCCGCTAGACGGCGAACTCCGTCTGCTGGGCCTTCTTCGCGGAGCGGATGAGGAACTCCTCGTTGTCGTTGGTGGCCTTGAGGCCGCGCACCAGGGCCTGGGCGGCGCGCTCCGTGTTGTTCATGTTTGCCAGGAGCCTGCGGATGCCCCAGACGAACGGCTGCATGCTGGGATCGATCAGCAGGTCCTCGTTCCTCGTGCCGGAGGCGACGGGGTCGATGGCCGGGAAGATCCTGCGGTCGGCCAGCTCGCGGTCGAGCTTGAGCTCCATGTTGCCCGTGCCCTTGAACTCCTCGAAGATGACCTCGTCCATCTTGGAGCCCGTGTCGACGAGCGCGGACGCGAGGATGGTGAGCGAGCCGCCGTTCTCGATGTTGCGCGCCGCGCCCAGGAACTTCTTGGGCGGGTACAGCGCCGCGGAATCGACGCCGCCCGAGAGGATCCTGCCGGACGCGGGGGCCGCGAGGTTGTACGCACGGGCGAGCCTCGTGATGGAGTCGAGCACGACCACGACGTCCTCGCCCATCTCGACCAGGCGCTTCGCGTGCTCGATCACGAGCTCGGACACGGCCGTGTGGTTGGACGCCGGCATGTCGAACGTGGATGCCACGACCTCGCCCCTGATGGAGCGCTCCATGTCCGTGACCTCCTCGGGACGCTCGTCCACGAGCAGGCAGAACAGGTGCACCTCGGGGTTGTTGGCCGCGATGGACTGGCAGATCTTCTTGAGGACCGTGGTCTTGCCCGCCTTGGGGGGCGACACGATGAGGCCGCGCTGGCCCTTGCCGATGGGCGCCACAAGGTCGATGGCGCGTCCGGTGATGGAGTCCTTGCCGTGCTCCATCACGAGGCGCTCGTTGGGATAGATGGGCGTGAGGTCGCGGAAGCGTGGGCGCGACTTGGCCTCCTCGGGGGCGCGGTCGTTGATGAGCTCGATCGTGTGCAGCGGCGGGTACTTGTTGCCCGCCTTTGCGGGAGAGACGCTGCCCTTCACCTTGTCGCCGGGACGCAGGCCGTACTGCCTGATCATCTGCTGGTGCACGAAGGCGTCGTTGTCGCCGCGCATGTAGTTGCCGGTGCGGACGTAGGCGTATCCCTCGTTCTGGAACTCCAGCACGCCCTCGACGGGCCTGAAGCCCTCAGCGTAGGCAGCGGCCTCGTACACGGCCTCGGCCAGCTCCTTCTTGCGCAGGCCCACGTACTCGATGTCGAGCTCCGCCGCCTTCTTGCGAAGGTCTGCGACCTTCATCTGCGCGACCTCGTCGCGCGAGAGCGTGGGCTCGACGCTCTGCTCGCGCTGGTTGTTCTTGCGGTTGCGGCGGCGCTGGTTCCTGCCCTGCTTCTGGCTCTGGTTGCCGTTCTGGCCCTGGCCGTTGTCCTGCTGCCTGCCGTTGTGGCGGCGGCGACGGTGGTTGGGGCGGTCGTTGCGGTCGTCGTCCTGGGACGGACGCTCGTCCTTCTCGCCCCGACCCTGCTCGTCCGTGGGGCGGTCGTCGCGGCCTGCGTCACCCTCGTGCCCGTTGGAGGATCTCCCGGTGGCCTCGGCGGCGTCGGCCTCCGCGAGCGTCGCGGCGGGCGCTGCCATGACCTCGGCCGTGGCGTGCGTCGCCTCCTGCGTGGCGCGCGTCATGTCGTCCACGGCGTGCACCTCGTCCTCCGTCTTGGGCTTGCGGCCCCTGCGGCGCGGCTTCGGCACGTCCAGGGCGTTCTGCTCCTCCGTGGAAGAAGCCTGCTCGGCACCGGTATCCTCGGCAGCCTGCCTCTTGCGCGGCCTGCCGCGCCTCCTTGCGGGCCTCTGCTCCGGCTCCGCGTCGCCGGCCGCCTGCTCGGCTCCCATGGCCTCTGGCTGGCTCTCGACGGCGCCATCGCCCTTGGCGGCACGCCTGCGCGTCCTGCGCGGCTTTGCCTCGGCCCCGTCCTGGGCATCCTCGCCCGAGGCTGCCTGCGAGGCGGCCTCCTCGATCTTCTCCGCGCGCCTCGTGACGCGCCTGCGGCGCTTGGGCTTCTCCTCGGTGGAGCCGCCGTCAATGCCCGCGCCCTCCGGCACGCCCGTGCCGGTGACTTGGTTATCCTCTGTCATTCAAGACCCTTCTTGATGTCTCTCGTGCGACACGCAGGCCCGTCTGGTTACGATTCCGGCATCATACACATGCCATCTGGCGTCTTTGTGACCAGGGCTCATTGGATACCGAGTGGGATTTGGGCTTGCGTGCGATAAAAACTGCGACCATGCGCAAATACAGCGTCACTATACCATTTTGCGTGCAGATGCAAAACTAAAAATATTGCAGGTGTGAAGGCACAAGAAGCCAAGCGCAGCAGAAACCATGCCGCGCGGAAGGCATGAAAAATGCGGGCCCAGGGGACCCGCACTTCACGCTTCTTGATCTATTGCTCCTGGCTGCCGCGACGACGGCGCCTTACCACGAGCGAGCCGATCTCGTTCTCGATGTCGTCCGCAATCTCCCGGCCCTGGTCCGTGAGGCCCACGCGGAAGCCGTGGCGGCTCTTGCCCAGGCGCTCCACGTAGCCCTCCTCCTCGAGCGCGGATACCGACATGGACACCGTAGGCTGCAGGAGCCCAAGGCTCCCCACCAGCTCGCTGATCGTGTGCGCACCGCCGCCAAGCGACTTGATGCCCAGCAGGATGAGCTCGCTCGCGTCGCACGATATGGACCCCATGGCGTCCACGTAGGCCCTCACGCGCAGGGCGGTCGTGCGCGAGAGCGGCTCGGTCGGCTTGATGGACGAGCGGGTCTTCTCGCAGAGCGAGTCCACAACCTCGTAGCCCTTCTCCGATATGGAGCAGAAGATGTTGCGCTTGTCTGCGCTTCCCTGGTCGCGGATGATCAGTCCCTGCGTCGCGAGGTGCTTAGTCCTATGGGTCATCGTCGGACGCAGCACGTGCTGGTAGTCCGCGATGTCCGAGGTCCTCATGCCGCCCTCGCAGTTGGCCAGGCGGCAGAGTATGGAGAACTCCGAGAAGGAGAGCCTCTCGGCCTTGTCCTCGCCCTGCCGTACGAGGTTGTAGGCCTTGCGAATCGACAAGTATTCCTTCGCGTCCATAAAAACCGCCGCTCTCATCGTTGCGTATCACACTGCACGCATATGCAAGGTGCGCCCCGCTACAAGCGATAGGCGCACCTATATTTGCATGTGCCGCCTTAGGGACACAATACAACATTGAATTAAGCAAACGGCTCAGAGCGCTCAATCCCGCCCGTAACGTTACGAAGTAGAAAGATTTGGGCGAGAAGAACGTACGCTTAAATGCCTACATCACGTCCGGCGCGGACACTCCGATCAGCTTGAGCGCGACCTCCAGGTTGATGCGAACCGCGTCGCACGCGCACAGGCGTGCCTTGGAGAGCGCCTCTTCGACGGGACGTCCCTCGCTGGGGAGCACCTGGCAGTTCGCGTAGAAGCCGTGGAAGGCACCCGCGAGCTCCTCGCAGAAGTGCGTCAGGCGGAACGGTGCGCGGTCGCGGGCGCAGCCAAGCACGAGGTCCGGGAACTCGGAGATCTTGCGGGCGAGCGCGGCCTCGGTCGGGTCGGTCAGGAGCGACAGGTCCACGGAGTCGCCGATAGCCTTCTGGGCGACCTTCTCCATGCCCATCTCGAGCGCCTCGTCCTCAGTGACGCCGGCGGCCTTGCGCAGGATGGAGCACACGCGGGCGTGGGCGTACTGCACGTAGTAGACGGGGTTCGTGTTGTTGCGCTGCTTAACGGCCTCGATGTCGAAGTCGATGGTCTGGTTGGAGGACTTGGACACGAGCGTGTAGCGCGTCGCGTCGACGCCAACCTCGTCGATCAGCTCCTGGAAGGTGATCATGGTTCCCTTGCGCTTGGACATGCGCACGGGCTCGCCGTTGCGGAGCAGGTTCACGAACTGGCCGAGGTCGACCTCGAACTTGCCGGGGTAACCCAGGGCGTCGCACACGTTGGTGACGCGGGCGATGTAGCCGTGGTGGTCGGCGCCCCACAGGTCGATGGAGTAGTCGTCACGCTGGAACTTGTTCCAGTGGTAGGCGACGTCGGAGGCGAAGTAGGTGTACTCGCCGTTCGACTTGATGAGGACGCGGTCCTTGTCGTCGCCAAAGGCGGTCGACTTGAACCACAGGGCGCCGTCGTCGGTCTTGTAGAGGTAGCCCATCTTGTCGAGCTTCTGGAAGGCGCGGTCGACCTGAGAGGTGCCGGACTCGTCCTTCACGTACAGGGAGCGCTCCGAGAACCACAGGTCGAAGTCGCAGCGCACCTCGTGGCACGTCGCCTTGATGCGGGCAAGCATCGACTGGTACGCGCGCTCGCGGAACTGCTCGAGCGACTCCTCCACGGGAACGTCGACCCACTTGTCCCCGTCCTTCTCCACGAACTCGCGGGCAATGTCGACGATGTAGTCGCCGCCGTAGGAGTTGCCGCCCAGCTCCTCGTTGAAGGTATCCATGAACGGGTGCGTCTCGGGGTGCTCGTCGTCCTCGTCGGCGACGTAGGCCTCGCGGTCCGCGATCAGCTTGTCGTGCGCGGCGTCCAGGTCGCAGCCGTCATCCTTCATGATCTGCTCGAGCTGCAGGTAGCGCCTCTGGACGGAGCGGCCGAAGACGTCCATCTGGGAGCCGTGGTCGTTGATGTAGTACTCGCGGTCCACGTGATAGCCAGCGAAGTCGAGCACGTTGCACATGGAGTCGCCCAGCGCGGCCCAGCGGCCGTGGCCGACGTGGAGCGGGCCGGTGGGGTTCGCGGAGATGAACTCGTAGTTGATCTTGAGGCCCTTGCCCTCGTCGGAGCGGCCCCAATCGGCGCCCTTCTCGCGCACCTCCTGGAAGACCTCGTTGTTTGCCGACGCGTTGAGGTAGAAGTTGATGAAGCCCGGGCCTGCGACCTCGACCTTCGCGACCTCGTTGCTCTTGGGCATGTGGGCCACGATCGCCTGGGCGATCTTCGCGGGGGCCATGTGGGCGAGGCGTGCGGAGCGCATCGCGACCGTGGAGCTCCAGTCACCGTTGCTGGTGTCCGCCGGGCGCTCGACGCCGTACTCCCTCACCTCGAACTCGGGAAGGTCGCCGGCGGACTGCGCCGCCTCGATCGCTTGCTTTACAAGGTCCTCTATGGTCTCGGGCATGTTGTCTCCTTAGCTCTTGCCACACGATGCATGTTCCTGCGTGACGCAGACATTTGCAGACAGTCTAGCAGACCGCCGTGCCAAACCCCACGTCACGACCCATATCCGGCGCGCCTAGTGGCGCGCCGAGTCCCTGCGCTCCGCGCGCGTGAGGTCACTCCTCAGCTTGGCGAGGCCGGGCTCCAGTCCCACCGGGTAGATCTGCGGGTTCAGGAAGCGCCTGACGGCGGGGTCGAGCCTCATGACGGCCTCGCGGCAGCGGGCCTTCGCCTGCTCGATGGTGTCCGGCTCCTTGGAGCGCTTGCCCTTCTCGACCACCTGCTCCATGAGCTCGCGCGACTCGTAGCCACCCATGTCGTAGGTCATGAGCTCGTCGAGCACGTCGACCATGTTCGCGTCGCCGTCGCCGCTCCTCACGGAGTCGTCCACGATCATGTCGCCCACGGGGCAGCCCGCCTCGTCGTAAAAGCGCGTGATGTGCTGGATGCCGGGAATCGTGCGCTTGTACGCCATCTCGGACAGCTTGATGACGGGGTCCCACGGCTCGTCCGCGGAGGGACGCGTGGCGGAGAGCTTGTACACGCCGCCGAGCGACGGCTGCGGGTCGCAGGTCGCGAGCTTGGTGCCCACGCCAAAGGAGTCGATGGGCGCGCCCTGCGCAAAGAGCGACTGGATGGTGTACTCGTCGAGGTCGTTCGAGACGGAGATCTTGACGTAGTCGAGACCGGCCGCGTCGAAGGCGGCGCGCGTCTCCTTGGAGAGCTTGGCGAGGTCGCCGGAGTCTATGCGGATGGCCGCGAGCCGCTCCCCCGCCTGCTCCATCTCCTTCGCGACGGTGATGGCGTTCTTGATGCCCTGGTGCACGTCATAGGTGTCGAGGAGAAGGACGCAGTTCTTGGGGCTGCTCTTCGCAAACGCGCGGAACGCGTCGAGCTCGGTGGGAAACGCCATGACCCAGGAGTGCGCGTGCGTGCCGAAGACGGGGATGCCGTAGATCTTGCCGGCGAGCACGTTCGACGTGGAGCTGGCGCCGCCGATGTAGGACGCCCTCGCGACCGCGAGGCCGCCGTCGGGACCCTGAGCGCGGCGCAGGCCGAAGTCGGACACGGGATGGCCCTCGGCCGCGTGCACGACGCGCGCCGTCTTTGTGGCGACGAGCGTCTGGAAATTCACGAGGTTCAGGAGCGCGGTCTCGAGCAGCTGGCAGTCGATGAGCGGGCCCTCGACCCTCACCATCGGCTCGCGCGGGAACACGAGGTCGCCCTCGGGCACGGCCCACACCGAGACCCTCATCCTGAAGTCGCGCAGGTAGTCGAGGAAGCCCTTCTTGAACATGGGGCCTCCGCCGGGAGCCTGGACGCTTGCGAGGTACGCGATCGAGTCGTCGTCGAACACGAAGTTCTCGACCAGGTCCGCGATCTGCCCCATTCCGCACGCCACGGCGTAGCCGCCGCCAAACGGCGCCTCACGGAAGAAGACGTTGAAGCATCCCTCAGCGTCCACGAGCCCTGACTCCCAGAACCCCTGGGCCATGGTCAGCTCGTACAGGTCAGTGTTAAGCGAAACGTCAGTCGGTTTCGTCGCGTCGGTCAATGCCATTGCAGTCTCCTCTGCTTGGACAAGTTCGCAAAAACGCTATCCAATATCAGAAGGGTACCACTCAGGGCGAGAAGGGCGTGGCTAATGGCCCAACACCGTGACGAGGATGATGGCGACGACCAGTATCGCGAGGCTCACGAGCACGACCTTCTGGCCCTTCGGCATGTTGAGGTCCTCGTCCGGCTCCATGAGGCGGGCGTTCCTCTCGCCCAGCTCGCGTGCGCGCCTGTCGCGCTCGGTCTCGGCCATCGCGCGCTTGCGCTCGGCCTTGAGGCGCTCGAGCTCGGCGCGGTCCCTGCGCGCCTTCCGTTCCTGCTCCTTGCGGGCCTTCTCGGCACGGAGCTCCTCGAGCTCTCTGCGCTCGTCGTCGCTTAGCGGCTTGGTGGAATCCGCCATGCTATCCCCCACTTCCCGTGAGTGCGCCGCCTCCGTTCGCGGCGCCCCTGACTACGGCCTAATGGTACCCAACTCTAGCGTCCCAGCTCCGGGCCCCTCACGCCCGTCGCGTCAAACGCCGGCACGAAGCTCTCCGACACGGTGCCGCCCTGCTGCCACCACAGGTTCTCGAAGCCCAGGTCATCAGCGTGGTCGAGAACGGTCTCGTACTCGTCGTTCGTGACGGACCGCGCCAGGTCGCCTCCACGGCTCCTGCACTCCGCGTTGGGGGTGTACTGGTTCATGACGGAGAGGTCGGCCTCGTTCCCGCAGACGTCCCACACGCGGTCGAGCACTGCCAGGGAGTCGTCCACGTGTCCGGGCAGCACAAGGTGCCGCACGATGATGCCGCGCTGCATGATGCCGTCCTTGTTGAGCCTGCGCCCACCGGCGCTCCTGAGCGACGCGAGCATCTCGCGCAGCGCCTCCGTGGCCCGCTCGGCGTAGTCGGGCACCGCGGAGAGCCTTCCGGACACCGCATCCGACGAGTACTTGAAGTCCGTCAGCCAGATGTCGACAACGTCGGACATGGCGCGCACTACCTCCGTGCGCTCGTATCCGGAGGTGTTGCAGACGATGGGCAGATCCATGCCCGCAGAGCGAGCCTCGAGGATAGCCTTGCGCACGTGCGGCGCAAAGTGGAGGGGCGTTACCAGGTTGATGTTGTTCGCGCCCTTCTCCATCAGCTCGACCATCATCTGGGCAAGGCGCTCGGTCGTGACCTCGAGCCCGAAGCCCTCCTGGGAGATCTCGTGGTTCTGGCAGAACACGCACCTGAGCGGGCAGCCCGTGAAGAAGATCGCGCCGGACCCGGAGGTTCCCGATATTGGGGGCTCCTCCCAGAAGTGGAGCGCAGAGCGCGCGACCCTCAGCGTGGACGTGGCGCCGCAGAGCCCGGCCTTCCCGTCAGAGCGCCGCGCGCGGCACCTCCTGGGACAGAGCTCGCAGCGATCGTACAGACCAAAGTCGACTTCCATGCTGCCCCCACATACAAAAAAGCCCGGATGCATGACATCCGGGCCTACGTTACAAATGGTGGAGATGAAGGGATTCGAACCCTCGGCCTCTGCCTTGCGAAGGCAGCGCTCTCCCAGCTGAGCTACATCCCCAGTGCAAAACGCGCGAGAAGTATTGTTGCAAGAACCCGCGACGCTGTCAACCCAAAATCTCGAACATATTTTGGGGCGCGGAATCGACGGCTCCGGACTGCCGGACTCCCACGTCCCTTCCGTGCATTCGGCAGAAAAGTCGTCCCCTGCGGTTGCGAAATGAACCCACCTCTCAAAGGTGGGTGCCCTCATCGCCTTTTCCAGCTTCCTCAACAACGGAGGATGCCTGTAATGGGGACGATATGTGGGCTCCCTCAAAACGCTTGTCGGTTCACCCAGTTGTTTCCGCAGGGGAACGACACTTATGACTATAGGGGACCCACCGCCAAAATACAGTCTTGACTTGCCGGCCCTTCCTGCCAACATAAGTCTATGTGGCCCGCCAAATGGTGGGCCGTTTCCATTTTGGTGGGTCGTTTCCGCATTCGGGGCCCGCCCGCACGTGAAATCCATGCGTTCCTGTATCATTGGCATGTAGGCGAGTTGGACGAGGAGCATCCGGAGGGAGCGTACATGTACAGGCCTTGGCTGCCATACCTGTGTCTCTTCCTCGCATCCCTGTTCGCCGCCCTTCTCACCACACCCCTCGCCAGGCGCATAGCCTGGAGGGCGAACGCCGTCGACTATCCGGACAAGCGCCGCATCAACAAGGTGCCGATTCCCAGGATGGGCGGCATAGCGGTCTTCCTCGGAATCGTAGCGGCCTTCGTCGTGCAGTACCTGGGCACAAAGTACCTGAACTGGCCCATGATCCTCTCGCCGGCGCCGCACCTCCAGAACGTCAACTACCGCCTCCTCGCGCTGGGGTTCGTCGCGATATTCGTCACCGGCCTCCTGGACGACGTCTTCCAGCTCAAGCCCCTCCAGAAGCTCGCCGGCCAGGTCATCGCGGCGCTCATCGCCGTCGCCTCGGGCGTCGTCATCGGGGTCATCGTCAACCCCGCCACCGAGGGGGCCTTCTACCTGGGCGTGTGGACGTATCCCATCACGATCGTCTACCTCGTGGCATACGTGAACATCTTCAACCTGATCGACGGCCTCGACGGGCTCGCGTCGGGCCTCGCCTGCATAGCGAGCCTCACCATGTTCGCGCTCTCCGTCATGTCGGGTCGCACTGACGCCGCCGCGCTCGCAATAGCCCTGAGCGGCTCGACGCTCGGGTTCCTCCGCTACAACTTCAACCCCGCGAGCATCTTCCTCGGTGACTCCGGCTCGCTCCTGCTCGGCTACACCCTCGGCGTCGTCTCCATGCTCTCGGTGACGCGCGTCGCCGGCCTCACGACCATCATCGTGCCCCTCGTGATCGCGGGCATCCCCATCATCGACACGTTCTCGGCCATCGTCCGCCGCAAGCGCGCCCACGTCAGCATCGGCCAGGCGGACCGTGGCCACATCCACCACCGTCTCATAGCCGAGGGCTTCAACCAGCGCCAGGCGGTGCTGCTCATGTATGCCTGGACCGCCCTCCTCTGCCTCGGCACGTTCGCCATGACGCAGGTCTCAGTCATGCCACGCATCGCAATCTTCGCAGTGCTCCTGGTCATCTCCGCCGTCATCGCCGCAAGACTCCACCTCTTCCGCCCCGTGCTCCTGCACCACACCGACCCCTCGACCGGTCAGGACGAGCTTGTGAGCCCACAGGACCCCGAATTTGAACAAGAAGAGGAGAAGTTCGAGGAGTCCCACCCCGATAAGATTCACCATCGCTCCTAGGCGACTCATCTACCAGCCGATTTGCTCGTTTTGACCAAACGCCAAAGTCTCGCGCAAGACAGCGAAAGCCTCCCGAAAGGCCCGTGCCGTACCCTTCTCGCACCATCAACCGCGACGAAGGGACTGCACGTGATGCCATCTGACGCAGCTCGCCATCCAAACCACGACGTAATCGACGTACTCGAGCGCGACGAGAGGCTCTTCTCGGCCATGCTCGCCCACGACCTCGAGGCGCGCGTCGTGACGGAGGTATTCCGCAACCGTTCTGCAAGAGCGTGTGATGCCGCCCGTATCCGCCCCGCTCACGGGGATGACGGCCCCACGAGCGAATTGCCGCCTTTCGATCAGTCGCCAGAACCGTACCTGGGATGGCTCGCCGACGTGCTGGCCGCTCGTGAGCTCCACATGCCGGACGTCGTCTCCATCCTGGACGAGAGGGGGCTCCTCGAGGGACTCCTCGAGCGCGAGCGCGAGGATGGCGCGCGAGAGGCCCTGGAGGAGACGCTTGCCAAGGTCAGGAAGCTCTTCCTCGCGCTGAAGGCGGAGGGGCGTCAGGACGAGCTTGCCGACGACCTTTCGAGTCCCTTGGAGTTCGCCTGCGCGCTCGACGACCTCTCGATAGACTGACCGTCATAAAAGAGCGGGACCCATGGCGTCCATGGGTCCCGCTTGAAATGCGATATCTCCGTCGACTACTCGGCGTCGGCGAGAGCCTTCTTGGCGACCTCGGCGAGGTCCGCGAACGCGGCCTCGTCCTCGTAGGCGACCTGAGCGAGGACCTTGCGGTCGAGCTCGACGCCGGCGAGCTTCAGGCCGTGCATGAACTTGCTGTAGGAGAGGTCATTCATGCGGGCCGCAGCGTTGATGCGCTGAATCCACAGAGCGCGGATGTCGCGCTTCTTGTTGCGACGATCACGGTACTGGTACTGGCCACTGTGCTGGGCCTGTTCCTTCATGCCGCGGAAGGTGCGGGAGGAGGTACCATAGTAGCCCTTGGTGCGCTCCACCAGGGTCTGACGCTTCTTGCGGCCGGCAACAGCGCGCTTCACTCGTGCCATATCTAATCAACTCCTTGGAAATGCGATTCTGATGACGCGTGCGCGCCTGACTACTTCGTGCCCATGCGCTGCGAAACGACCTTGACGTCCGCGGGGGCAAGCTCGGTCTCCTTGCGGAAGCCGCGGATGCGCTTCTGGGACTTCTTGGTCAGGATGTGGCTCTTGAAGGCCTTCGCGCGCATGATCTTGCCGGTTCCGGTGCGGCGGAAACGCTTTGCCGAACCCTTGTGCGTCTTCATCTTGGGCATGCTAGTTCTCCTTCTCACTCTCGGTGTCGTCCTCAGGTGCCTTCTCGTCAAAGGCGCCCTTGATGGGGGCGACGAGCATGTGCATGTTACGACCTTCCATCTTAGGCTTCGACTCGACCGTCGCATACGGCTTCAGGTCGTCTGCAAGCCTATTCAGGACGTTGAGGCCCTGCTCCGGATGAGCCATCTCGCGACCGCGGAACATGATCGTGACCTTGACTCGAGCGCCCTTCTTGAGGAAGCGCATGACGTGGTTCTTCTTGGTCGTATAGTCGCCCACGTCAATCTTGGGCCTGAACTTCATTTCCTTGACCTCGACCTTGACCTGCTTCTTTCGAGCGGCCTTGGCCTTGCGGTCCTGCTCGTACTTGAACTTGCGATAGTCCATGACCTTGCAGACGGGAGGCTCCGCGTTGGGAGCGATCTCCACGAGGTCAAGGTTCTGCTCGTCTGCGATGCGCTGTGCGTCGCGAATCCCGAACAGGCCAAGCTGCGAGCCGTCAACACCAATCAGACGGCAAGTACGTGCGTTGATCTCGTCGTTGATACGAGGACCCTGATTCTTGGCTATCTTTGACACCTTCCCTTCCCCGCGGCCTTGCGCCGCATAAAAAAACTCCTGGCCAACAGCATCCAGGAGACAAGGGCCGCCACGAAGGCGGACAAGATATCTTTGTCTGACCAGACAGCTGCTTTCGCGCCGTGTAGGTGGGGGCGCAAGCCCCGCTTTGCAAAACACTTAGAGCATGTTAGCGGTTGGACGCCCACGTTGCAAGCGACATCCGCCAACATGCTCCACTTCACAAGTTGCAGACAATCCCGGCCGAATGCGCAATGCCATCCAGCGAGGAACCTTCGCCATTGGATCTGGTGCCCGAGGTGGGACTCGAACCCACACGCCGTCGCCGGTAGCAGATTTTGAGTCTGCCGCGTCTGCCAATTCCGCCACTCGGGCACACCACTAAGGTCTCGCGTGAATGAACTATACCAGAGCTTATCCCACGCCCACGCAACAATTAGCGAAGGTACGGGTTCTGCGCAAGCTCGTCCTCCATGGTCGTTGGGTCGCCGTGCCCGCAGAACACGTTGGTGTGCGGCGGAATCTCGCGCTTGAGGCGTGCGAGCGTCCCCTCCAGGGCCGCCTGGTCCCCGCCCGAGATGTCCGTGCGTCCCACCGAACCCTTGAACAGCGTGTCGCCCACGAAGCAGATGTGATCGGCACTGCCCGAGCCTAGAAGGACGAGGCCACCGGGCGTGTGTCCCGGTGCCTCGAGCACCCTGAAGCTCGCCGTGCCCACCTGGAGCGTGTCACCCTCGCCCAACTCGATGTCGGGCGTCGGCGCGTCGTCGTCATACGAGAGGCCGAGCTCGTTCTTCTCGCTCGCGTGGCTCGCCATCTCGACGTCCCTTGGGCTCATGGCGAAGGGGGCGCCCGTGGCCTCCTCGAGGGCCCTCACGCCGCCGACGTGGTCGCCGTGGCCGTGCGTCGCCACGATGTACTTGACGCGGACGCCCTCGGGCAGGTGCTCGAAGATGGCCTTACCCGAGTCGCCGGCATCCACCACCATGCACTCGCCCTGCGAGATGTACGCGTAGCAGTTCGTCTCTATCGGGCCGACCACGAACATCGCGATCTGGTCGCGGCCGTCGTCCTGGCAGCCGCCCCCACAGCACCCGCCGCCGTGACCGTGCCCGCCGCAGCAGCCGTCGTCATGGTCGTGGTGCCCGCCGCAGCAGCAGCCCTCGTGGTCGTCGCAGTGGTCTGCCATCAGACCCTCCTCTTCATCTGGTTGGCACCCTCGCCAGGCAGGATGCGCCGCGCGCTGTAGACCGAGGGCACCCGGCCGACGGACGCCAGCAGCGGCGCGAGGCGCGAGGCGTCGGATATCGCTATCAGGAAGCGCAGGCGCGCCGTGCCCGACTTCGCGGTCTGCGTGGCCGCGGAGAGGATGTTGCCGCCGGAGTCGCCGATCGCGATGGTCACGTCCTTGAGGAGGCCCATCCTGTCCGTGGCCTCCACGACGATCTCCACCTGGAACTCCGTGGCGCCCGTCGCGTCCCACTCAACGTCGATCATGCGCTCGGGATGCGCCATTAGCCCCTTCACGTTGGGGCAGCTCGCACGGTGGACGGACACGCCGCGGCCGCGCGTGACGAAGCCCACGATCTCGTCGCCGGCAACGGGGTTGCAGCAGTGCGCGAGGTGGACCAGGAGGTCCGGGTCGCCCTTCACGACGACGCCGCAGTTGTTCTGGCGGCGCTTCCTGAGGGCACGGCTGTTGCCCGCGAGCGGGGCGAGCGGCATGTCGTCCTCGATCGCCTTCTGCTTGGCCGCGTCCTTCTCGCGCTGTGCCTGGGTCTCCGCGCTGTCCTTGCCGAGCGCCGCCTCGATGCGGTTGGCGATCTGCTTGGAGCTCACCTTGTTGGAGCCCACGGCGGCAAACAGGTCGTCCACGCGCACGTAGTCGAGCTGCTGCACGACCTCGTCGATCGCCTTGACGGTGCGGGGGTTGCTGATGCCGTAGCCGCGCTTGCGGAGCTCGTGCGCGACGTCGCTCCTGCCCTGCTCCGCGTCGTCGTTCTTGCTCGCGGCCGTGAAGTACTTGCGGATCTTGGCCTTTGCCGAGGGCGTCGCCACGATGTTGAGCCAGTCTCGGCTCGGCTTGGAGTTCTTGTTGGTGAGGACCTCGATGCGGTCGCCGCTCTGCAGGTGGTACGTGAGCGGCACCACAGCGCCGTTGACCTTGGCCCCCACGCAGTGGTTGCCGATCTCGGTGTGCACGGCGTAGGCGAAGTCGAGCGGGGTCGAGTCGCGCCTCAGGCTCATGACGTCGCCCTTGGGCGTGAAGACGAAGATCTCGTCCTCGAAGAGGTCGACCCTGAGGTTGTTCAGGTACTCGGTCGCGTCGCCCATGTCGTCGTCCGTGGCCCAGTCCAGGCTGCGGCGAATCCAGTTGATCTGGCTGTCGATGTCCTTGTCGGAGCTCGACATGTTGCCCTCGGAGTTGCCGGCCTTCTTGTAGAGCCAGTGGGCGGCGATGCCGTACTCCGCGCGGTCGTGCATCTCGTACGTGCGTATCTGGATCTCGATGGGCCGCGCGTCCGAGCCGATGACCGTCGTGTGCAGCGACTGGTAGCCGTTGGGCTTGGGCATGGCGATGTAGTCCTTGAAGCGCCCGGGCAGCGGGTGC
>NZ_JBJEHW010000059.1:17863-20563 GCF_051876455.1 Parafannyhessea sp. | reverse complement strand
GAACATGCGGCTTCCTTCCCGTCCCGTTTTGGTCCAAGATTCCCACCGCAGTCCCAATATGTTAATTGGACTTAACACGATGCACCGGGCGAGAAGTACGGCGCCCCTTGCCGCGGCCTACTCCTGAAAGCCCGTCACCTTGTCTTGCAGCTGTATGAGCTTTGCGATGCCCGCCTGGCCCATGTCGAGCAGCGCGTTGAGCTCGTCGCGGTTGATGGTCGAGCGCTCGCCCGTGCCCTGTACCTCCACGATGCCGCCCTCGCCCGTGCACACAAGGTTGAGGTCGACCTCCGCGTGGCTGTCCTCCGGGTAGTCAAGGTCCAGCAGCAGCCGGCCGTCCACCTTGCCCATGCTGATGGCCGCGACCTGGCCCGTGAGCGGCATGTGCTTTATCTTGCCTGCCTCCACGGCCGCCTGCAGCGCGTCGTGCAGCGCCACCCACGCGCCCGTGATGGAGGCGGTGCGCGTGCCGCCGTCCGCCTGGATCACGTCGCAGTCGCACGTGACAGTGTACTCGCCCAGCTTGTGCATGTCGCACACGGCGCGCAGGCTTCTGCCAACCAGACGCTCGATCTCCATCGAGCGTCCCTTGCGACCCTTGTACTCGCGGCGCGAGCGCGTGTTGGTGGAGGCGGGAAGCATGGCGTACTCCGCCGTGACCCAGCCCGCGCGGGCGCCCTTGCGCCAGCCCGGCACGCCTTCCTCTATGGTGGCGGTGCACATCACGCGCGTGTTGCCAAACTCCGCCAGGCACGATCCGTCCGCGTTCATCATCACGTCGCGCGTGAGCTTGACGGGGCGCATCTCGTCCGCCGCCCTGCCATAGCTGCGCTCGCGAGCGCCCTCCTGCTGCTGGGCCATGTTCTTCTCCCCTGTCTTTGCGTTGTCTGCCGTTGTCTTGCGGCTTTGCTTTGCCTGCCGTTACCACAAGGCCCCGCACCGCGGACTGCGGATACGGGGCCGGATGATCTCTGGTGGACGGTGAGGGATTCGAACCCCCGATCTTGTGCTTGTAAGGCACCTGCGCTAGCCGCTGCGCCAACCGTCCGTGTCATGCGTGGTGAGTTTATCACACCAACCCGCCCGGCGCTAAAGGCCCGCGTTTGGCCGTATACTTTCCCACATGGATACCATTACTCTTGCGCGCATAGCCCAGCTTCTGGGCACCAACGGGCTTCTTTCCCGCACGAGCGGCCTCGACGGGAAGGTTGCCGATACCTGCGTCACCGGCGCAGACTGCGACTCGCGCTTCGCAGCACCCAACCACCTGTTCATCTGCAAGGGCGCGGCCTTCAAGCCCGCGTACCTCACGTCCGCGCTTGCGGCTGGCTGCGTTGCCTACCTGTGCGACGAGGACCACGCCGCCGAGCTCGCGGCCGTGGCGCCCGGCGTGCCGCAGCTGGTTGCCAGCAACCTGCGCCGCGCGATGGCCGTGGCCTCCGCCGCCGCGTGGGGCCACCCGGACCGCGACATCCAGGTGCTGGGCATCACGGGCACCAAGGGCAAGTCGACCGTCAGCTACATGCTGCGCGCGATCCTGGACTCCGCCGCAGACGGGCGAGAAGATCGCGCCCACCGCGCCGCAATCCTGGGCTCCATCGACACCTACGACGGGGTCGAGAGCTTTGAGAGCGTGAACACCACGCCCGAGGCCCCGGACCTGTGGCGCCACGTGCGCAACGCCGTGAGCTCGCACCTGCCTTACCTGGTGATGGAGGTGTCCAGCCAGGCGCTCAAGTACGACCGCGTGGTGGACCTGGGCCTGGACGTGGCCTGCTTCCTCAACATCGGGCGCGACCACATAAGCCCCGCGGAGCACCCCAACTTTGAGGATTACTTTGCGAGCAAGCTCCGCATTTTTGACCAGGCGCGGACCGCGGTCGTGAACCTCGATTCTGCCGAGGTCGACACGATCCTGGACCACGCCAAGCGCTGCGAGCGCCTTGTTACGTTTGGCTGCACGGACGCCGCGCGCGAGGCGGGCGCGGACGTGTGGGCCACCAACGTGCGCTCCGGCGAGGGCCAGGTCACGTTTGCCTGCCACACCCCCAGCTGGGAGGGCGACGTCACGGTCAGCATGCCCGGCCTCTTTAACGTGGACAACGCCTGCGCCGCCATCGCCATGTGCGAGGTGCTTGGCGTCCCGCGCGAGCAGGTCGTGGCGGGCCTTGCGCACGTGCGCGTGCCCGGCCGCATGGAGCTGCTGCTGACGGACGACCCCAAGGTCACGGCCATTGTGGACTACGCCCACAACAAGCTGAGCTACCAGCGGTTCTTTAGCTCCATCGTGAAGGAGTTCGCGGGCCGCAAGGTGATCGCCGTGTTTGGCGCGCCCGGCGGCAAGGCCTACGAGCGCCGCCAGGAGCTGCCGCAGGAGGCCTCCAAGTGGGCCGACTACCTCATCTACACGGAGGAGGACCCGGCGCACGACTCTGTTGCGGATATCTGCCAGCAGATGAGCGACGCCACGCCCGCCGGACAGCCGCACGAGGTGATCCTGGACCGGCCCGCCGCCATCGAGCGCGCAGTCGACCTTGCGTTTGACTGCCCGGAGGGGGCCATCGTCTGCCTGCTGGCCAAGGGCGACGAGACCCGCCAGCACGAGGGCGACAGGTTCGTTCCGTGCGAGACGGACGGCACGCTCTTCTATCGCGCGGCCGAGAAGCACGGCGCGCATCCTCGCAACTAGCTTTATCACGC
>NZ_JBJEHW010000059.1:7556-17763 GCF_051876455.1 Parafannyhessea sp. | reverse complement strand
ACCTTGTTCCCGAGGACATGGCCGCGCGCTTCTCGCGCATCAAATATGTCATAACCGACACGGACAACACGATGGTGAGCCATGGCCAGGCGCTGGCCTCAACGGACGGAACGCCCTCCATCGAGCTGGCCCAGACCCTTGTTGACCTGCGCCGCGCCGGCGTGAGCGTAATCCCGTGCACCGGCCGCAACCGCGCCATGATCCGCGAGGACGTGCGCATACTTGGGATGCCAGGCTGGATAGGCGAGATGGGCGGCATCCTGTGCCTGCACGAGGGTCGCGAGAGCGACTGGCGCTACTTTACGGCGGACATGCCGTACGACCCCGCGTGCGGCGTGACCCCGCACGACCTGATCATGCAGACCGGCGCCGTGCAGCGCATGCTCGACCGCTGGTACGACTGCCTGGAGCTCTATAACGACAACAACATTGGCTACCAGTACCGCGAGGTGACGGTTGCCTTGCGCGGCGCCGTGATCGAGGACGAGGCGCGGGCCATGCTGGACCAGAGCGGGCTTCCGCTCTACCTGGCGGACAACGGCTTTGTCTCGCGCATATCTGGCCAGACGATCCTGCCCCGCAACCCGGACGGGACGCTCGAGGGCGTGCACACGTACCACATCACGCCGCGCGGGCTGGACAAGGGAAGTGCGACCAAGCGCTACATCGAGCTGCTGGGCGTGGACCCGGCCGAGGTCATCTGCTGCGGCGACTCGCCCGCGGACTGCAGGATGGCGCCGCACTGCGGCACGTTCCTGCTGATGCGCAACGGCATCGACAACCCCAAGAGCCAGTCCGAGCTCGCCAACTGCGGCAACGCCTTCGTCTCTGCGGAGGACGCGACGGACGGCTTCTGCCGCGCCATGCAGACGATCCTGGCAATCAAGCGCCAGTCGTAGGGGCGGCGCACTCGGGGGCGCGCCACAAGCCACGGGCGCGCGTTCTTCTCCCCCGGTAAAGACAACCGCAAGATAGGCCCACGACACGCGACGGCCGCACCCGGGTGGATGCGGCCGTCGCGTTGCACGTATGGGAGGAGCCGACGCCGCCGAAAGGGGGAGGCGGCGCCGGCGGGGTGCCTGTCTTGCGCCTAGCTGAGGTGCCAGATGTCCTTGTCGTACTGCTCGATGGTGCGGTCGGACGAGAAGAACCCGGCCTTGCTGATGTTCACCAGGGTCTTGCGCGCCCAGGCCTTGCGGTCCTCGTAGTCCTTCAGGACCTGGCTCTTGGTCTTGCAGTAGTCCTCGAAGTCCGGGAACGTCATGAACCAGTCCTTGTTGAGGAGCTCGTTCTGCAGGCGCGTGAGGTTGACCTTGTCGCCCTGCTCGAGCATCGCGTCGGACGTGAGGAAGTCGACCGCGGCGGCGAGCTCCTTGTCCTTCTTGTAGTAGGCCTTGGGGTCGTAGTCGCCGCGCTTGTAGCGGGCGATGACCTCGTCGGAGCTCTCGCCAAAGGTGTAGATGTTCTCCTTGCCCACCAGGTCTGCGATCTCGACGTTGGCGCCGTCCATGGTGCCCAGCGTCACGGCGCCGTTGAGCATGAACTTCATGTTGGAGGTGCCGGAGGCCTCCTTGGAGGCGAGGCTGATCTGCTCGGAGATGTCCGCCGCGGGGATCAGGCGCTCGGCGGCCGTCACGTTGTAGTTCTCGATCATGACGACCTGCAGGTACTTGCTCGCGATCGGGTCGGCCGCAATGACCTTGCTCAGGCAGATGATTGCGTGGATGATGTCCTTGGCGATGGTGTAGGCGGGTGCGGCCTTGGCGCCAAAGATGACCGTCACCTTGTGCTTGGGGAGCTCGTCCTCATCGTCCAGCTGGCTGATGCGCAGGTACTCGCGGATGATCCAGAGCAGGTTGAGCTGCTGGCGCTTGTACTCGTGCAGGCGCTTGGACTGCACGTCGAAGATCGAGTCGGGGTCGACGGCGTCGCCCTGGTGCTTCTGCAGCCACTTGGCAAAGGCGCGCTTGTTGGACGCCTTGACGCTCACGAGCTGGGACAGGAAGTCATCGTCCTCCTTGAGCGGGAGCAGGCCCTCCAGCTCCTCGGCCTTGGTCTTCCAGCCCTCGCCGATCTTGGAGCTGACCAGCTTGTTGAGGCCGGGGTTGCACTCGACCATCCAGCGGCGGAACGTGATGCCGTTGGTCTTGTTGTTGAACTTCTGGGGATAGATCTTGTAGAACGGCGCGAGCTCGGAATCCTCCAGGATCTTGGTGTGCAGGGCCGCGACGCCGTTGACGGAGTGGCTGAAGTGGATGTCGATGTTGGCCATGTGGACGTTGTTCCACTTGTCGATGATCTGCACGAACGGCTCGTCGTACTTCTCGGCCACGTAATCTGCGAGCTGCTTGATGATGGGCACGAGCTGCGGGACGACCTTCTGCAGGTAGTCGAGCGGCCAGCACTCCAACGCCTCGGCCAGGATGGTGTGGTTGGTGTAGGCGCAGGTGTCGCGCACGATCTGGATGGCCTCGTCAAAGGCGATGCCGCGCTCGCCGAGCAGGCGGATCAGCTCGGGGATGACCATGGTGGGGTGCGTGTCGTTGATCTGCACGGCGGCGTAGTCCGCGAGGTCGTGCAGGTTGCTGCCGCGCTCAACGCACTCGTCCAGCATGAGCTGGGCGGCGTTGCTCACCATGAAGTACTCCTGGTAGACGCGCAGGATGCGGCCGGCCTCGTCGGAGTCGTCGGGGTACAGGAAGAGCGTGAGGTTCTTGGCGACCTGCGTCTTGTCGAAGTTGATGCGGTTCCTGATGATGCGCTCGTCCACGGTGTCCACGTCAAACAGGTTGAGCGTGTCGCACTTGCTGTGGTAGCCGGTCACGTCGAGCTGGTACATGGTCGAGGTGACGGAGAGGTCGCCAAAGTTGACGGTGTAGTGCTTGGGCGTGCGGCGCATCCAGCTCTCCTGGCCCCACCTGAGCCAGTAGTCGGGCGACTCGTACTGCTTGTTGTTGTCGAAGCTCTGCTTGAAGAGGCCGCAGTGGTACGCGAGGCCCACGCCGGAGGCGGGCAGGCCCAGCGTTGCGCAGGAGTCCAGGAAGCAGGCCGCAAGACGGCCGAGGCCGCCGTTGCCCAGGGAGGGCTCGTTCTCGAACTCCTCCATGTCCGCGATGTCGCGGCCGGACTCCGCGAGCTCCGCGCGCACCTGCTCGTACAGGCCGAGGTTGATGAGGTTGTTGCTCAGCAGCTTGCCGATAAGGAACTCGGCGGAAATGTAGTACAGGCGCTTCTTGCCCTGGTTGTAGCCCTTCTCGGCCGCGGCGTCGACGGTGAGGCGCAGCAGCGCGTTGAAGAGCTCGAGGTCGGTGCACTCGGAAATGGGCTTGCCCGCGTAGGAGGCGACGGTCTTGGTTGCCATGATAACGTCCCTTCAGGTCATGTCTGACGTTAACAAGCACTATAGTTGCGCCACGGTGCTAGAATCTAGCACCATACGCGCAGCCATTAACACTAAAGTGACATCATCGCGCAAACGGACTGACGCGTTTTGAGGCTGCAACCGTTTGCGGAGATTGCGCGCGCACCGGCGGAAAAGCCGGCGGCTGCGGCGGCAGGCAGGCCAAAGGGAGGGCGCATGGGCGAGAAGGACGAGCGCGACGCGGGCGAGAAGAGCGAGCGCTTTGAGGACTACGAGCACTACCGCGAGCGCGGCCTGCACGAGGTCCCGGGCTTTGCGTACAACACGTACCTCTGCACCATCCCGCAGGACTTTGACCACGTGCCCACCCACTGGCACGACCAGATGGAGATCGTCTACGTCAAGCGCGGCAGCGGCACCGTCGCGATCAACTTTGCGCGCAAGCCCGTGCACGCCGGGTCCATCGTGCCGATCCTGCCCGGAGAGATGCACTCCATCGAGGGCGACCCCGGCTCGCGCATGGAGTACGAGAACATCATCTTCTCCCTGGGGATCCTGGACAGCCAGGAGCCGGACGACTGGTGCCGCAGCCACGTGATAGAGCCGCTGCGCCAGGGCAAGCTCGCGTTCGAGCGGCCCGTGCCGGAGGGGACGGAGTTCTACGAGCGCGTGCGCTGGGCGCTCGACGGGGCGGACGCGGCCTGCGCCGTGCGCGCGCCGGGCTACTCCATGGTGGTGAAGAGCCGCCTGTTCCTGCTGCTAGACGCCCTGTACACCTTTAGGCAGAAGGACGCCCCGCAGGCGCCGGACCCCTCCGCGGAGCGCGTGCGCGACGTGCTGCGCGAGGTGAAGCAGCACTACGCCGAGCCGCTCAGCGTGGAGGACGCCGCGCAGCTGGCAGGCTACAGCAAGGCGCACTTCATGCGCGTGTTCAAGCGCGACATGGGCCAGACCTTCAGCCAGTACCTGACGGAGTGCCGGCTCACCGCGGCCGCCTACCACCTGGAGATGACGGACGAGCCCGTGGGCGCCATCGCGCGCTCGTGCGGGTTCGACAACTTCTCGTACTTCAACCGCAGGTTCCGCCGGCGCTTTGGCATGACGCCGACGGAGTTCCGGCACGGTCGCGGCGGGGCGGATGGCGACGCGGGCGAGAAGGACGCGGCGGCCGAGCCCGAGCCCGGCCGGGACGGCGCCCCTAGCCCAGCTGCGCCATGAGCGCCTCGGCCTCCGCGCGCGTGGCCAGGTCCACCTTGAACGCCGTGGCCGAGCCGGTGCTGATGCCCATGCGGAGCGCCCGGGCCAGGTCGCCCTCGCCCTCGATGTAGCCGCACAGGAACCCGGCGACCATGGAGTCGCCGGCGCCCACGGAGTTCACCACGCTGCCACGGGGCGCCGCCGAGCGGAGCACCTCGCCCTTCTCGCTCACGAGGACCGCGCCCTCCCCCGCCATGGAGACGAGCACGTTCCTGGCGCCGCGCTCCTGCAGGCGGCGGGCCAGCGGCACGGCCTCGTCCTGCGTGCGGACCTCCTGGCCAAAGATGGCGCCCAGCTCGTGGTTGTTGGGCTTGATGAGGAAGGGCCCGTACGGCAGGGCGTCCAGCAGCAGGTCGAGCTCCGCGTCCACCACCGTGCGCACGCCGCGGCCGGCCACGCGCGCCAGCATGCGCTGGTACACGTCGTGCGGCACCGTCGCGGGGACGCTGCCGGCAAGCACGAGGAAGTCTCCCTCGCCCAGCCCGTCAAGACGCTGCAGCAGGGAGGCCAGGTCCTCCTGCCCCACCGCGGGGCCGATGCCGTTGATCTCGCTCTCCTCGCGGGCGTGCACCTTGACGTTGACGCGGGTGCGGCCGTGGTCCAGGCGCACGAAGTCGCAGTCCACGCCGCGCTCAGCCAGCATGCGCTCGACCTCCGCGCCCGTGAAGCCCGCCACGAAGCCCAGCGCGCGCGAGGGCTGGCCCAGGTTCTTGAGCACCACGGACACGTTGATGCCCTTGCCGCCGGGCAGCATGTCCTCCGTGCGGACGCGGTTGACCTCGCCCAGCGCAAGGTTGTCGAGGCTCACCACGTAGTCGATGGACGGGTTGAGTGTCACGGTGCAGATCATGGCGTACCCCCTGGTCTTGTGCGCTGTCTTGCAGTTGTCTGCCGCGGTTGCGGCCCGCCCGCGCGGGCTCCCACCAGTATACGGTGCGCCCGCCGCGGCGCGTCACCATTGGCACACATTTGGTTCGCGCGGGGCAGCAAACTCGGCTAGGATTCTGTCAGATTGACTGACGGCGCACGCGGCACGAAGGGAGCGCACGGCCCGTGGCATTTGACCCAAACGACGAGGACTACCAGCGGCTCAGCCTGCAGTTTGCCCGCTCGCTCGACGGCGGGGACGCGGGCTCGGTCGTGCGTGCCTTCGCGAGCTTTGGCCACCGCTTTGCGCAGGACCACGACAGCCTCCCCCAGACGGACGAGGACCGCGCCTTCCACCTGGTGGCACAGGCCACGATGGCCATCGACTACCAGCTTCCCTTTACGGAGGATGACGAGCAGGCCAACCGCCTGATCGAGCGCGGCCACCGCCTGCTGGACGAGGCCCTGGCCCTCGACCCGGGCTGCGCCGACGCGCTGCGCATGAAGCGCGCGTCCGAGGTCGCGGGCTTTGACGCCTACTTCGACTTCCTCCACGAGGTGGAGAAGGACGTGCGCGACTGCTGCGAGGAGCGCCGCAAGCGCGCGCTGGCCGTGGACGATGGCGAGCGCGCCGAGCTGGGCGCCAACCTCGCCATGCGCCCCTACCTGCGGTGGCTCGCCATGGAGGCGGAAAAGGCCCTCATCTGCGGCCGCAACCGCCAGTGCCTAAAGATCTGCGAGCGCGCGCTCGAGGCGGACCCGCAGGACATGGCCGACGTGCGCTTTACCGCGGCGCTCGCCTACGCCAAGCTTGAGGACGCCGCCGGGCTCGAGGCGCTTGCCGCGCGCTCGGCCACGCTCGGCGTGCCGCGCCGCCACGAGGGCGCCGACGCCTGGACGCTGCTCGCGCGCGTCTCCATCGCGCACAGCCGCCACCTGCCCGACGAGGCCACGCGCCTCATGCGCACCATACTGGACACCTACCCGCACGCCGCGGCCACGCTCAGCCTGCAGCACGAGCTGCCCGACGGCGTCTTCAGCCGCCTGGCCGTGCCGCCCTACAGCGAGGACGAGCTCATCCTGGCGACGTCCGAGGCCACGGTCCTCTTCCAAGAGGGCCGCGACCGCAGCGACCGCGGGGCGCTGGGCTCCTGGGTCGCGGACCGGGCGGAGGAGCTCGACCCCGCCGACGTGCGCATGGTCCGCGCGTACGAGAGGGGCGCGGGCGCAAAGTCGGGGCACGCCCGTCCCGGCAGCCCCGACGGGGGGCAGGCGTGATGGACGGTCGCGAGGAGCTGGTGCTGAGGCTGGCCGCGCGACGCCGCGCCAAGCTGGGACTTTCCGACGCGGCCTACGCCGAGCTGCTGCTCGCGGTGCGCGAGGACCCCAAGAAGTTCCTGGAGGACGACGCGGACGAGGCCTTCCTCGTGGTGGCCAACGCCGTGGACGCCGTGTCCACCGCCCGCGAGGACGACGACCTGCTGGACGACGGCGAGTTCTACCAGACGCGGGAGAAGCGCCTGGCCCGCATGCGCCGCGAGTGCGATCGCGCGCTCGCCCTGGACCCCGACTGCGTGGACGCCATGCTGCTGCGCGCGCTGGCCGAGGACCTGGACCCGGACCCGCTGCTCGACAGGCTGCTGCAGGTCGAGCGCGACGTGACGCCCGCAGACGCCGCCGCGCCGACCGGTGCCGTCGCGACCGATCCCGACGCCGCGACCGCCGGCACGGACCCTGCCGCCGACGCCTGGACGGACGTGCTCGCGCGCGGACGGCTGCGGCTCAAGGCGGCCATCGCGCGCACGTGCCTGGACTCCGCGCGCTACCGCATGGCAAACGAGACCGGCCAGGAGCTCATCGCGCTGTCGCCCTCGGACGCCCTGGGCGCGCGCCACACCTGCGCGCTCGCGCTGGCGCGGCTCGAGGACGAGCCCGGCTTCGACGCGCTGGACGCCGCCTTTGGCCGGCGCGGTGACAGCTGGGTGCAGATCGGCCGTGTGATCCTCTTCTACAAGCTCGGCCGCATGGGTGCCGCCCGCCGCGCGCTCCGCGGGTTCGACTCGCTCTGCGACGGAGGCGTCTACGCACTTCTCCGCCCGGTCATGGTCGACACCTACCTGCCCGACAGGCCCGCCACCTCGCCGTACACCTTTGACGAGGCGACGCTCGCCGTGCACGAGGCCGACCCCATCATCGTGGACGTGCCCGACCTCGTGACGTGGGTGCAGAACCAGCCGGACATGCTGGCCTCGGCCAAGTCGTTTGCGGATAAATCGGGACTTGACTGGTAGGCGGCGCGCCAGGCGGGCGGAAGGCCCGCGCGTCTGGTATACTGCAGTCCGCGTCCCCATCGTCTAGTGGCCTAGGACACCGCCCTTTCAAGGCGGTAACACGAGTTCGAGTCTCGTTGGGGGCACCATCGCACGCGCGAGCGCCCGTCGGCAGCTGCCCAGCAGCACCGACGGGCGCTCTTTTGCTTGTGTGAATGCGCTGCCGGCGCGTGCGGACGTGGCGGTTTGCGCTCGAAAGGCCTTGCTAACGGCACTAACGAGACCCCACCCTGATCCCGTTCGAAGTTATGTTGGCCCGCGCGTAACGGGGATGGGTTTGTGCATGCTTTGGCGACTTGCCATGAGACCGCGCCGCGGGCATAGGCACGCAAAAGCCTCCATCCGTGCCACGGAGGCGGGGATATGCATGACCCAGAGGCACGCCCACGCCAAACCATGGACGCTTTCTATAAGAGTTTGAACCGCAAATCATGCACAAGCCCCCTTGCGTTACGGGGAGGCCCAAGGAAGTTCGTCATACCGTGGCGCGAAGCACCTCCTAGGCACCATTAACGGGACTCCATCCTAGCTAGACATGAAGTCTTTTCTGGCTGTGTGCACCTCGAAGAGGTTTGAGTGTACTTTAGGTTCCATCCTGAGATCGTGGAGGCGCCTCAATCGCGCTCAGGATCTGTTGAGCGATACTATACGCATGCCTTCGTGTCTAAATGACATTCAGTTGGTCGACAGATTGCTTCATTCATAGACTCCCGAACTAAGAAGTACACTCAAGCCCTCTTTTGGTGCAAAGCGGCCAAAAAAAGTTCGGGCAAGACGGAAATGGAGCCGCGTCCAAAACACGCCACACCCACATCACCTGGCACCATGCGGCTGGAAGGCCCTCTCCCCCTACCTCTTCATAAGGCGGCCCAGCACCTCGCCCGCAAGGGTCAGGCCCCTCAGCACGACCTCCGTCGCCAGCGGCGCCAGCACGAACTCGGCGCTGAACACGGCGGACACGAGCGCCCCCACGTCGCCGTGAGCCAGCAGCGCCAGCAACCCGCGAACAAGCGGCCAGCCCGCCAGCCCAAGGAACACCCCAGCAGCCACGACGCAGGCAATCGGATGCCTGCCCCAGCTCCCTCGCATGGTCGCGAGCACCACGTTGAAGACGAAGACCCACACGACCCAGACGATGGAAAGCAGCGCGATCGTGCCGACGACGGTGCCGATCCCACCCGCTCCGTTGTCCCGGATGGTAAGAATCGTGATGACGGCAATGCCCGCGGCGCAGGCCACGAGCGGAAGGCACGGCCGGCGTCCGCCAGAAAGAGTGTCCCGCCCGAAGGCAGCCTCGTAATCGTCCGCATCCGTGGTCAGGATGGGATCGTTCCAGTTCCAGATGCCACGCGCCATGACCTGTCCTCACGCCGGCCCTCTTGCTGGGACAACCATACGCAAGGTTGATGAGGGCGACGCAAGCACAATGTCAGAATTTCCCCAGCGGCGGTTCGGCGGCGGTCGGCCGCATTCGGCCGCATTCGGCCGCGGAGCGCACCCTAGCAGCGGTCCAGCCGCTCGCGCACTCTCGCGACGATGCCCTCGACCGTGAGCCCGGCCTGCTCCAGCAGCGACTCCTGCGTGTCCGCATTGAGGTAGCGGTCCGGCATGCCCAGCCGCAGCAGCGCCGGCGCGCCGCCCGCCTGGAGCATCCGCTCCGCCACGGCGCCGCCCAGGCCGCCCACCACGCTGTGCTCCTCCAGCGTCGCCACCAGGCGGCGGCTGCCCGCCGCAAGGGCGTCCACCAGCGCATTGTCCAGCGGCTTGACCGTGGGCATCAGCAGCGCCTCCGTCGGCACGCCCGCCGCCGTGAGCTCTTGCGCCGCCGCGACCGCGCGCGACGCGATCGTGCCCGTGGCGATCACGCTCACGTCCGGCACGCCATCGGGCGAGAAGAGCTCCTCCGCCACCCCGGGCCTCACCGTGACGCCGTCCGGGTGCAGGTTGGCGCCGTCGAGCGTGTTGACCCGCACGTACGCCGGGCGCGGGTGCACCGCGAGCAGCCGCAGCACACTCGCGAGCTCCGCGTTGTCCGCGGGGCAGAACACCTCCACGTTGGGGATGGCCCGCATGAGGGCGATGTCCTCCAGCGCCATGTGGCTCGCGCCCAGCATGCCTGACTCGCAGCCCGCCGCCACGCCCACCAGTGCCACCGGCGACTTCATCATGCCCAGGTTCACGCGCACCTGGTCGTACACGCGGCCCGTGATGAACGTGGCGTAGCCGGGCGCGAACACCGTCAGCCCCTCGTTGGCGAGCGCGCTCGCGACCTCCACCTGGTTCTGCTCCGCGATGCCGCACTGCACAAAGCCCTCGGGCAGAACCTCGCGCATGTGGTCGAGGTTGAGCCTTCGCCCGTAGTCGGAAACCACGACCGAAAGCCCCGCGTCCC
>NZ_JBJEHW010000059.1:2128-7456 GCF_051876455.1 Parafannyhessea sp. | reverse complement strand
GCGGATCGCCTCCTCCTGCGCGTCCAGCTCGCGCGTCGCGCGCTCGTAGTACTCGTCCGTCAGCGCGATGTCGTGCCACTGGACGTTGCCCTCCGCAAACGAGAGGCCCTTGCCCTTTGTGGTGCGCGCGATGACGGCGCGCGGGCGGTCGCCGGGGTTGCGCAGCGCGTCCGCGAGCTGTATCACGTCGTGGCCGTTGACCTCGAGCACGTCAAAGCCAAACGAGGTGAACTTGCGGTTGATTGGGCCGTTGTCCAGCACCTGGGCGGTGGGGCCGTCCAGCTGCATGCCGTTGGCGTCCACGATCACCGTCAGGTTGCTAAGCCGCTTGTATCCAATAAACGCGGCGGATTCCCACACGGAGCCCTCGTCGCACTCGCCGTCGCCCACCACGCAGAACACGCGGCCCGGCAGCCGGCGCCGCCGGAGCGATAGCGCGAGCCCCGCGGCGTAGCCCAGGCCCATGCCCAGGCTGCCGCCAGAAATCTCGATCCCGCGGGAGGGGTCGCGCTGCGGGTGCTTGAAGATCCTCGCGTCCGGGCCAAACAGCCCGCGGTCCACGTCCTCCTGCGATATGAGCCCGCACTTGAGCATCATGGGGTACAGCGCCACGGACGCGTGCGCCTTGCTCACCACAAAGCGGTCGCGCTCCGGCCACGGCGTGCCGTCGCGCCCGGTGTGCATGACCTCGCCAAACAGCACGGCCACGATCTCCGCCATACTGAGCGCGCCGCCAAAGTGGAACGAGCTCCACGGGTAGCGGTGCCCCAGCGCCACCACGCCGCGGCGCACGGCCAGCGCGTCCAGCTCCAGGCGGCGGCGCAGCTCGCGCGTGCGCTCGTCCTCCGGCGCGGCGGGCTCGTGCGTGCGCACGCCGTCGAGCCCCAGCGGCCCCGGGAACCCGTCCGACTGCATGCTGACGCCCACGATGGACTGGTTGGGTCCCAGCCACGTGAGGCTCCACTCGATGGGAGTGGCGTCGGCCAGCTCGATGCGCTGCTCCATCACCATGACCGGGTCGTCCGCGGAGCAGCCAAGGTAACTGCCATGCTCCACCCCGGCGCGGCGGCTCGCGTACTGCATGTGCGAAAGCGTGATCTTGCCGCCGGAGCAGCGCTCCACCGCGTCGAACAGCGACTCCGTCCCAAAGTCCGCCCGCTCCAGCCCGGGGCACGCCGCAAGGTTCTCCCAGCTCTCCTGGCAGACAACGGGATGCCCGCCCACGCTGCGCACCCGCCGCATGAAGAGCGCGGGTGCGCCCTCGTCCAGCTGCAGCTGCATGGCCACGGCCGCGGGCGCGGGCAGCACCTCCTTCTGCAGCACGTGCGTGACGTAGCGCACGCCGCCGTCGCGCAGCGCCGCCGCAAACGAGAAGCTCTTTGCGTTGCCGGGCAGCGCGATCCCGCCGTCCGCCACGATGGTGCCGCTCCCCTTGCGCGTGAGCAGCAGCCCCTCGGCCACCAGCGTGCCGATGGCCTTGCGCACCGTGCCGCGGCTCACGCCAAAGCGCGCCATCAGCTCGGACTCGGACGGGATGTAGCTCCCCCGCCGCCACTCGTGGTTGCGGATCTTCTCGCGCATGATGCGGGCGAGCTGCACGTGCAGGGGATCGGGCGAGCTGGGCGAGAGGAGCGTGGCGCCTTGCCCCGCGGCCGCGTGCGCTTCCGCCCGCGCGTCCGGCGTGGGAAAGCCAAAGTCGGTGTCAGCCATGCGCACCCCCAAGAGACGTCCACGGCCGCGCACGGGGCCGGTCGCAGCGCGCACGGCCGTGTACAGGTTGTGGACAGGACAATTAGTGAACAGGATGACTATACGCCCATGGGGACCCGGCGTTACGCCGCCCTTACGTACGGCCAAATTTCCATCGTGCCGTCACGAGCGCCCGCCCGCCGTCCGCACCGCCGCCACATGGGTACACTAGTGTTCTGTCAGTTGCATGCCGCAGCGCGGCAACGCGCGACGCCGCGCAGCACCACGCACACCACGCACCAACAAGAGCCGCCGGGGGGCCCGCATGAAGTCAATCCGCAAGAACGCACCGTACCTGCTGGTCATCGTCTCGGCCGCGTACGTGCTCTTCTACTTTGTCCGCCTGACGAGCGGCGGCGGCGCGCACTACAGCCCCGTGCTCGACACGCTGCTCGACCTCGTGGCCATGCCCGTGCTGCTGTTCTCGCTGGGCGTGTTCCTGGCGCACAAGCTCAACCCCAACGAGGACGAGGTGCCAGACAGCCAGAAGGCCGTCCGCCACGCCCGCGCCCGCAAGGCAGTCGCCATCGCGATCGCCGCGATCTACGCGGTGCTCGTGGTGCTGGCCGTCGTCACGGCGCTGCCCAACTCGCCGCTTTCCGCCTCCGCCTTCCAGTACGCGCTCATGGTGCTGTTCTGCATCGTGGAGTACGGAGGCTTCCTCTTCGGCATCGTGTACGGGCTGTTCGTGTAGCGCGGGCGGCGCCGCGGCCGGCGCCGCAACCGGCGACAGACATCCCAAAGACAAGGGCGGCGGGCGAGAAGAACGTTCTTCTCGCCCGCCGCTCGTTTGTATCTGGTAGGGGCGGTGGGGTTCGAACCCACAAGACCGAGGTCGGCGGATTTTAAGTCCGCTGCGTCTGCCAATTCCGCCACGCCCCCGCGTGTCGTGCTCGCGTGTCGCTACCTTACCACAGGCCGCGCGCCTGCCTTGCGGCTGTCTGCCGCCGCGGCCCGCACCTGCCGCCGCGGCCTGCGCCCGCGCCTAGCGCAGGGGCGTGAGCTCCGGCTCCCAGCCAAGCGGGTTGGCCGTGCCCTCGGCCGTCGCCGCCGCGCAGATGGAGAGGCCAAACAGCAGGTCGCTCTCGCTCACGGTAAGCCGGTCAAAGTTGACGGCGCGCATGAGCTCCGCCACCGCGATGGCGCCGCCCAGGATCACGGGCGCGCGCTTGGCCTGTATGCCGGGTAGCTTTGCGCGCTCCTCCACAGGCAGCGCGGCCAGGCGGGCCAGCAGGCCCTCCACGTCGCCCAGGCTGAGCTCGGCCAGGTGCACGCGGCGCGGGTCGTACGGCACCAACCCCAGCTTGATGGCCACGAGCGTCGTCACCGTGCCGCCCGTGGTCACGAGGCGCTCCGGGGCGAGGGTCAGGATCTTCTCCTCGCGGACGGCGTCGTCAAACAGCTGGCGCGCCCACGCGCGGGCCGCCATGACCTCCTGGTCCGTGGGGACGTCGTGCGCGCTCAGGAAGCGCTCGGTCATGCGGCGGCAGCCCACGTCCACGGATCGCACGCAGTCAAGCGCAAGCTTGGGCGCCGGCGCGGCACCGGACGTCGCGTCGCCCGCGGCCGCGGCGTCACCCGAACCCGCGGCGTCCATGCGGCCCACGGCCAGCTCCGTGGAGCCACCACCGTTGTCCGCCACCAGGATGCGGTGGCCGGCAAAGTCCTGCGCCACGCCCAAAAACGTGAGCGAGCCCTCCACCGTGCCGGGGATAACCTGCGCGTGCAGGCCGCGGCGGCCCAGCCGGTTGAGCAGCTGGTCGGAGTTGCTGGCGTCGCGCGCGGCGCTCGTCAGCGTGCAGCACACGGTGGGCGCGCCGGCCTCCCGCGCGGCCGCCAGGTACGAGTCGACGCACTCCGTCACGCGGTCCGCGGCGGCGCGGCTGATCGCGCCGGTCTGCGTCAGGCCCTCGCCCAGGTTGCAGATGGTCGACTGCTTGAGCATGCGCGTCACGCGCCCGCCCTCGACGTCCGCCACCGCGAGCCTCGCGGTCACCGTTCCAATGTCTATGCACGCCACGCGCGTCATTTGAGCACCGTCTCCCTGTCGTATCCAAACAGCACGTCGAGCACCTTCACGTACCACGTGCGGTCGTCCTTGTACGTGATGGCCGCGGACGGGTCCTTTCCGTCCTCCTTGAGCCCCGTGACCTTGACGGTCTTCTCGCCCGGGTACACGTAGCCGTTCTTGCGCGCCTGGTCCTCGATGCCGCTCTTGGTCATGAGGGTCTTGACGTCGCTCGAGAGGTCCTTGTTCTGGCTCTTGAGCGCCGCGTACTTTGTCTGCAGGTCCTGCGTGCGGCGCATGGAGGTGTAGTACTGCTGCGCCGGGCCGTACAGCGCGGCCACCAGCGCGGCGACGATGGCGAGGGCCACCCACAGCCGCTTGTGCCGCGCCGCGAAGTCGCGGGCGCTGGCGGCGTGCTCGCGTGCGGACTCCGCGCCGGCCGCGGCCCGCTCGCGCGCCGATGGCGCCTTCCTGCGCGCATCCTCCGCGCGGCCCTCGGCACGGCCATCCGCCGGGCGAGAGGAACGCGCCTCCCGGGCATAGGCCCGTTCGGGACGGGCGCCGGCCTCGGTCCGAGGCGTGCCCGTGGCCCTGCGCGGCGTACCGTGCTCGGACGCGCGGGCGGCGCGGGCCTCGCGGGCGTCGCGCACCTGGTCGTACGTGGCAGAGCGGCGCACGCCGTACGCGGCCTCGCTCTGCGCGAGGGCCTCGTGGTGGTCCGCCGGGGCTGGCTTTGCGGCAGGTGTCGCGGCAGCGGCCGTGGCCGGGGTGGCCGTCGCGGCCCGCCTCGGGGTCGGCTTCGCGACCGGCGTCGCACTCGCGCCCGCGCTTGCGCCCGTGCCCTCGGCCGGGGACACGCACACGTTCATGGCGGGGCGCGGTGCCGCGGCCGCCTGCTGCGAGGAGGCCACGTCCTTCTCGCCCGCGCGGTCGCGCGAGGGGCCGGGGGCCTGGGCCTCGATCATCCTCTTGGTGTTTGTGGTGTGGTGCTTGAGCGGACCGTCCGTCCTGGGAGTGCCGCGACGCGCGCGGCGCCCACCGCTCGCAACCTTTGCCTTGCCTGCGCCTGCCTGGGAGCTGCCGTCTTCGGTCTGCACGGTCCTCCTTCTGCCTTGGGCGCTGCGGGGGCTGAGGGTGGCTGGGCCGCCCTGGGATTTGGGGTTCTGCATGTTCACGCCATCGTCTTCGTTTGAGCTTCGTTTAGGCTGCGCGCCTTGCGCGCGCCTTTAGTTATAGCAGAGGCCGGCGCACCGCCGCCAGCCCCATCCCAAGACCGCAAACTCAGCAGAGACCGTCCGCGGGCGCGTCGGCGGGGCCGTCGGCCGCGGCGTCGGTCGCGGCGCCCTCCCCCGCGTCCCGGCGCTCCAGCCGCTTGGCCTCGCCCCACAGCCGGCTGAGCTCGTCCACGTCCAGCTGGTCCAGGCAGACGCCCCGCTCGCGGGCCATGAGCTCCATCGCACCCCAGCGGGATCTAAACTTGCGGTTGCTTGCGGCCAGGGCCGCCTCCGCGTCGATCCCCTCCCAGCGGGCCACGTTCACGAGCGAGAAGAGCACGTCCCCAAACTCCAGGG
>NZ_JBJEHW010000059.1:0-2028 GCF_051876455.1 Parafannyhessea sp. | reverse complement strand
CCCTCCCAGCGGGCCACGTTCACGAGCGAGAAGAGCACGTCCCCAAACTCCAGGGCCTGGGCGTCGCTCCCGGCGGGCTCCGCCTCAAACTCCCGCCGCTCGGAGGCCACCTGCCGCCACACGTCCGCCTCGCTCGGCCACTCGAAGCCGGCACGCGCCGCGCGCTCGGATATCTTCTGGCACTGCAGCAGCGCCGGGAGCGAGCGCGGCACGCTGTCGAGCAGGCCCTCCGGCGCGGCGTCCGCCTCGCCCTCGCCCGCGGCCGCGCGGGCCTCGCGCTCGCGGCGCTTCACGTCAGCCCAGATGCGGCCCACGTCCTGCTCGCTTTGGGCCGCGGCTTCGCCAAACACGTGCGGGTGGCGGCGCACCAGCTTTTGGTTTATCTGCCGGCACACGTCGTCGATCGTGAAGGCGCCGTCCTCGCGCGCGATCTCCGCGTGCAGCAGCACCTGCATCAGCACGTCGCCCAGCTCCTCGGCCAGGTGCGCGTCGCTCTGCCGCTCGATGGCGTCAACGGCCTCGTAGGTCTCTTCCACCAGGCTGCGCTCCAGCGTCTGGTGCGTCTGGGCGCGGTCCCACGGGCAGCCGTCCGTCTGGCGCAGGCGCCACACGGTGCGCACCAGCCGGTCAAACTCCGGGTGCGTGCCCGGCGCATCCGCGCGGGCGCGGCTCTGCTCGTCCGCTGCGTCGGCCGCGGCACGGTCGCCGGGCAGCAGCTCGGGCGCGGTCGGCCCGTAGCCCGCGGCCGGCACGCGGCCCGCGTCCGGCACCGCACCCTCGGCCCGCGGCGCCACGTTCTTCTCGCCCATACGCTACTCCTCGCCCTCGTCGTCGCCGCCGACCTCCTCCAGCACGCCCAGCGCGGCGGGCAGAAGCTCCTCGCGCCCGGTGTGGAAGGGGTAGCTCATCTTCTTGGTCTTGGGGTAGATCACGGCGCGGCGCTCCTTGAGCTTGAGCGCGATGGCGCGCGGCACCTCGATCCCCACATAGCTGATGCGGCCGCTCGTCAGGCTGACGGAGGTCACGCCCAGGCGCTGGCAGCGGATGCGGATGCGCGCGCGGTCCAGCAGGTTGCGGCCGGCCAGCGGCAGGGCGCCGTAGCTGTTCTCCAGGTCCTGCTGCAGGCGGTCCACGTCCGCCAGCTCCGTGGCAGATGCCAGGCGGCGGTAGGCCAGCACGCGCTTGTCCACCTCGGGCAGGTACTCCTCCGCCAGGTAGAAGTCAGCCGGCAGGTTGATGTTGACCTCGGGCGCCTGCTCGGCCGTGGCCTCGCCCTTGGCCTCGCTCACGGCCTGGCCCAGCATCTGCGTAAAGAGGTCAAAGCCCACGCTGCTCAGGTTGCCGTGCTGCTCCGCGCCCACCAGCGAGCCCGCGCCGCGGATCTCCAGGTCGCGCATTGCGATGCGCATGCCGCTGCCCAGGTCCTGGTTCTCGTTTATGGCCATCAGGCGGTCCGTGGCCTCCGGCGTCAGCGGGATCTGCCCCGGGAACATGAAGTACGCGTACGCCTGCGTGCGGCCGCGGCCCACGCGGCCCTTGAGCTGGTACAGCTGCGCCAGGCCCAGGCGCTGCGCGTCCTCGATTATCAGCGTGTTGGTGTGCGAGTTGTCGATTCCGCTCTCGATGATGGTCGTGGCCACCAGGACGTCTATCTCGTGCTCGTCAAACTCGAGCATCACGTCCTCGACCTGCTGGGCGCTCATCTTGCCGTGCGCCACGCCCACGCGCGCCTCGGGCGCGGCCTCGTGCACGCGGTCCACGGCGTCGTCGATGGTCGTCACACGGTTGCTCACGTAGTACACCTGGCCGCCGCGCGCCAGCTCCGCGCGGATCGCGGCCGACACCACGTCCGGGTCCCACTCGCCCACCTTTACCTTGACGGGAAGGCGCCCCGGCGGCGGCGTCATGATCAGGCTCATGTCGCGCACGCCGGACATGGCCATCTGCATGGTGCGCGGGATGGGCGTGGCGCTGAGCGTCAGCACGTCCACCTGCTCGCGCATGTTCTTGAGCTGCTCCTTGTGCTGC
>NZ_JBJEHW010000058.1:0-4415 GCF_051876455.1 Parafannyhessea sp. | reverse complement strand
GCGTGCATCATGGGGGTCTCGACCTCCATGTAGCCGTCGGCCTCCATGTAGCGGCGGATCAGGCTCACGATGGCGCTGCGGCGGCGGAACACGTCGCGCACCTCGGGGTTCATGATGAGGTCGAGGTAGCGCTGGCGGTAGCGGATCTCGCGGTCCGTGAGGCCGTGGAACTTCTCGGGCAGCGGGCGGACCGACTTGCTGAGAAGTACGAGGCTCTTGGGCGCGAGGCTCAGCTCGCCGCGGCGCGTGCGGACGACGTTGCCCTCCGCCTGGATGATGTCGCCCATGTCGAGCTTGCGCAGCAGCTCCCAGCTGGACTCGTCCATGTCGTTCACGCGGCAGAACAGCTGGATCCTGCCCGTCACGTCCTCCAGAACCACGAACATGAGCTTGCCCTGGCCGCGGATCGCGCGGATCCTGCCCGCGAGGGAGTACACGTCCTTGGTGTCGGCGCCGGCCTCGAGGTCCGCGTACTTCTCCTCCAGGTCCTTGGCGTGCGCCGTGACCTTGCTCTTGATGGGATACGGGTTGACGCCGGCATCCATGAGCGCCTGCCGCTTGGCTCGACGCACCGCCAGCACGTCGTTGATGTCAACCTCGGGCGCATTGCTCGTCTGGTCCATGCTCTTCTCCTACGCTCCTTTGCGTCGTCTACTTGCTTGCGTCATGCGCGGTCGCCCGCCGCCGCTCGCGTACCAAAAGCGCCCCAGCCGCACAGGCAAGCCTGCGCAGTGGGGCGCGATGCGGTTCCGTGGCGGCGGGTACGTGCTATCGCGTGATGTTCACGATCTTGTACTCGCGGGTCTTGCCCGTGGGGGTGTTGAAGGAAACCTGGTCACCAACCACGTGGCCGATGAGCGCCGCGCCGGCCGGGGACTCGTTCGAGATCTTGTGGTTGAGCGAGTCGGTCTCGGTGGTGCCCACGATGGTCAGGCTCAGGTCGTGGCCGTTCTTGTCCTCGAGCTCCACGGTCGTGCCGATGGAGACGGACAGGTGCGCGTCCTCGCCGGCCGCCTGCACCTTGGCCGTCGCCAGGATGTGGCGGATCTCGTTGACGCGGGACTCGTTCTGGGACTGCTCCTCCTTGGCGGCGTCGTACTCCGCGTTCTCGGAGAGGTCACCAAAGCCGCGGGCCTCCTTGATGCGCTCGACGATCTCGTCGTGCTTCTCGCCCTCGCGGTACTCGAGCTCCTCGACCAGCTTCTGGCGGCCTTCGGGGGTAAGGATGATTTCCTTGTTTGCCATGGTCTGCTTTCTTCCTCGGTGGGCGTCAGCGGGCGCCCGTGCTGCGTGTTGCTACTTGGAGAGGGGCTTGCCGCACTTGGCGCAGAACTCCGCGCCGGCCTCGTTCTTGTGGCCGCAGTGCGTGCAGTACACGGCACCCTCGTCGGCAGCGTCCGCGTCGGACTCGGCAGGCTCCTCCACGACGTCCTCGGCGGTGGCGTCAGCGGCGGGCTTGGCGTCCTCGACCTTCTTGTCGGAGTCGTCGCCCTCCTCCATGCCCTCGCGGACGTTCTTGACGGTCTTGCCGAGCGACTTGCCAAGCTTCGGGAGGTTCTTGGGCCCAAAGATGACCAGGACGACGACCAGGATCAAAAGTAGCTCCGGAACTCCCATTCCCAAAATCATTGCAAATCCTCCCAATGGGTTCTGCCAACAGGCGCGTTCTGTCTTATTGGTGCTTCTTCGTCGGATAATGACGCAATGGTTAGTATAACCAAAGCACCTGCGTACTCACAATCTCTATCGCCCATTTCCCCACCCTGCGCGGGAGCGACACAGGAGGCAGCAACCACATGCAAGGCATCCCCGCGCCGCTGCGCGTCGCCATCATCGTCTGCATCGTCATCGACGTCGTGTTCGTGGTCTTCATGGTCGTGCTCAGGAGGCGCGGCGTCTACGTCAAGCCCCACACCATGTTTGGACCCGCGCTCGTGTTCGACTCGCAGGACGACGACGGCGTCCCCATCCGCCTGCTCAACGTCAACGGCAAGTACCAGTCCGTCAGCTACGTGCAGGACAGCCTCAAGTACCGCCTTGTCTGCGTGTACCACCGCTACTTTGCGCAGATAGTCGACATCGCGGGCCTCCAAGGCGGGCGAGAAGGACGTGCCCTCGTCATAGGGGGCGGCGGCTACTCGTTTCCCAAGTGGCTCGTGAGCGAGTGCCCCAACCTGGCGACGACCGTCGTCGAGATCGACCCCAAGATCACCCAGATCGCGAAGGACCGCTTCTTCCTGGGCGACCTCATGCGCGACTACAGGACCGAGGAGACGGGGCGCCTCAGCCTCGTTACTGACGACGGCTGGGGCTACCTCCAGCACTCCGACCAGCGCTTCGACCTCATCGTGAACGACGCCTTTGGCGGCAGGAAGCCGCTCGGCCCGCTCAAGACGGACGAGGGCGCCCGCGCCGTGAGGGACCACCTTACCGAACGGGGCGTCTACCTGGCAAACGTGATCGCGCCGCTGCAGGGGCGCGGGCGCGAGGTGCTGGACGAGTCCCTGGCGGCCTGCAGGGACGCCTTCGAGCACGTCTACCTCATACCCGAGGCGCCCGAGAGACCCGAGCTCACGGGCGACAACGTCCTGGTGGCAAGCCGGGACGCGCTCAAGATCCAAAGGCAGTACGTGGTGAAGTAGCGCGCGGGCAGGCATCGGCGCGCAGCGCATGGCGACGCCGCGACCAAGGCCGCACGGGCTTCTCCCCCGGCGCTAGCCGCAGGTGCGCATGAGCTTGGAGGCAACCTCGGCGTGGCGCTTCTCCGGCACGGGGACGCGCGTGTCGTCCGTCATGACGACCTCGCGGCGCTCGATGAGCGATACGTAGCTGGGGTTCACGATGAAGCTGCGGTGCACGCGCACGAAGCCGGGGCCGAGCGAGCGCTCCACCTCGGAGAGGCCGATGCTCGCCTCGTAGTCGCCCGAGACGGTGTGGATGATGGTGTGCTTGCGGCGTGCGCCGACCCACAGGATCTCGTTGAGCGAGACAAAGCGTATGGGACCGTTGACGTCCGGGAACACGAGGCGGTGCTTGTCGCTCTGCGCGGCGATGCGCGCCTCCACGTAGCGTCGCGTGGCCTTGTCGAGGGTGCCGTCAATGCCCGCGTGGTCCGCCGTCATGCGGCGGCGCGGCCAGCTCACGAACATGGACACGATCTTGAGCTCGCCCGTGCGGCGCTCCCACGTGAACTGGCACCGCTCCTGCGTCTGATGGAAGAGGCCCTTCTCGCCGTCAACCGTCACGATGTAGCGGCCCACGACCGAGCACGCGTCGCCGCAGTTCTGCACCACGGTGAACTGGGCCTGGGATATGTGCGCCGGCTCGATCTCCCGCGCCGCGCGCTTGAAGTCGGCGGATACGGAATCGATTCCGCGCATATAACGGCCCTCGTCCGGGGCCACCCACATCACGTCATCACCGCAGCGGCCCAGCACAGCGTCGCTGTCGCCTTGCCAGAACCCCACGAGCGCTGCCTGGGTTAATTCGACACAGCGCCGCTCTATTTCCTTTTTCATGTCGCACCGCCAGTGTCAAGAACCAACCGTGCATTCAATGTATGCCCACTTGTAACGCCCGAGTTATGTCGCTGGTACCAAAAACCCGTGAATGGGAACCAGTATGCGATTTCATAAAATCGGCATGGCAAACGGCATCGATTCCGCTGCGAGTGTCCTTCTCGCCCGCTTATTCCCACCGTTTGCGTAGGATTTTGTTACGAGTCAGTTTTCCTACTTGATTGCTAGGGATTGCAGTGGCAGCATCTTGCCCAAGCGAGTTACCACGCACAAGGCGCTGTTTACCTCGCCACCAGTCCTTACAGGAGGAAATAGAACCATGAAGTACGCAGCAAAGACCGAGGGGCTCATCGGCTCCACCCCACTGATCGACCTGTCCGCCCTTGCGGACGGCAAGGCCACCGTCCTGGGCAAGTACGAGGCCACCAACCCCGGCGGCTCCGTGAAGGACCGCATCGCCAGGGCCATGCTCGACGCGGCCGAGAAGGACGGCTCCCTCAAGCCCGGCGGCACCGTGATCGAGCCCACGAGCGGCAACACCGGCGTCGGCCTGGCCATGCTCTCCGCCGCGCGCGGCTACAAGATGATCCTCGTGATGCCCGAGACCATGTCCGTGGAGCGCCGCAAGCTCGCCGCGTCCTACGGCGCGCAGATCGTGCTCACCCCGGGCTCCGAGGGCATGAAGGGCGCCGTCGCCAAGGCCGACGAGCTGCACGCCCAGACGCCGGGCTCCATCGTCGCGGGCCAGTTCGTGAACCCCGCGAACCCGCGCGCCCACTACCAGACCACCGGCCCCGAGATCTGGCGCGACACCGAGGGCGCCGTCGACTTCGTAGTCGCGGGCGTCGGCACCGGCGGCACCATCTCGGGCACCGCGAAGTTCCTGAAGGAGCAGAA
>NZ_JBJEHW010000057.1:0-20967 GCF_051876455.1 Parafannyhessea sp. | reverse complement strand
GAGGTTTTCGCAGGTCAGAGTTAGCACGAAGGACACCTTGCCCCAAAAGGCGAAAAAGGCGAAAATAGGCGAACAAGGCGAAAGAAGGCGAAAAAGGCGAAAGGAGTCTCGGCGATGCCTCCGGTCAACCCATTCACGCCCGAGTTTGGCAGCGTCCCCCTCGTTATGGCGGGGCGTGAGTCCATCAAGAGGGAACTCTTCGAGGCCTTCGCCCAAGGTCGTGGCAATCCAAACCTGTCGAGCATCCTGATTGGCCCCCGAGGGTCCGGGAAGACCGCACTTCTCACCTATCTTGCCAAGGAGGCGGCTGAGGACGGCTGGATAGCCGTACACGTGGTGGCAATGCCGGGAATGCTCGAGGACATTTACGAACAGACCCGCATCGCGTGCGAGAAGGCGCTGGGCAAGCGTGGGGCCGCGTTACCCCAGCTCACGGGCATGAGCGTGGGCCCGATAAGCGCCAGCTGGTCGGCGGTTCCCGCCGAAACGGAGAACTGGCGCACAAGGATGGGGCGACTCCTCCAGACTCTGGAGGACGCGAATCTGGGGCTGCTGATCACCGTGGACGAGGTCGTGGCGTCGCTCGGCGAGATGGTCAATCTCGCAGCCGTCTACCAGCTCTTCGTGCGCGAACAGCGCCAGATCGCACTTGTGATGGCCGGCCTTCCACATAACATCAACGCTCTACTTAACGATAAGAGCGTGTCCTTCCTGCGCAGGGCTCAACAGCACAAGCTTGGCACCATATCCGACGCCGACGTACGAAACGCCTTCAGAGAGACGGCCGCGATTGGCGGCAGGAAGGTTACCGGCGATGCGCTCGAAAGCTGCACGCAGGCAATCGGTGGCTACCCCTATATGCTTCAGCTCGTGGGCTTCAGATGCTGGCAGGCATCCGAGCTGAGCGGGGCAATCTCGTCGACGGAAGCCGAGCGGGGCATCGCTGACGCACGAGAAGACTTTCGCTCGCACATCCTCGCGCCCACCTATAGGGAGCTTTCAGACGTCGACCTGCGCTTTATTGAGGCAATGCTAGAGGACGCCGAGGAGAGCCGCGTTGCGGACATCGCGCAACGTATGGGGGTCGAAAGCCGGTACGCCTCAAAGTATCGCGGTAGGCTGCTCGCGGAGGGCGTGATAGACCAGGTGGCTCGCGGCATCGTGCGCTTTGCCCTGCCCGGCTTCAGGACATACGTGGAGGAAGAACTGGGCGCATAGCCCCCTCGCGCCCCATCTGCTACCCAGGCCCAGGCAGTTACGAACATGTAATCGATTGCCGCGAGCCATGCCGCGCGCGCCCATGCAACCTTAGGATTGGCTGACATCCCACCGTGCCACGACACCGTGGCCACCAAACCTAAGGAGGCTGCCAAGATGACCAAGTGCATGACCCGTCGCGATGCCATCGCCCTGTTTGGAGGCCTGACCGCCTTTACCCTTGCCGGATGCGGAAGCTCCGGCAGCTCGGACAAGACCTACAAGATCGGCGTGCTGCAGCTCACCGAGCACGACGCGCTCGACGCCGCCAACAAGGGCTTCGTGAGCGCGCTCAAGAAGTCCGGCCTCAAGTACAAGATCGACCAGCAGAACGCCCAGAACGACCAGTCCGCCTGCCAGACCATCGCAACCAAGCTCGTGAACGACGGCGATGACCTGATCCTGGCCATCGCCACGCCGGCCGCCCAGGCGGTCGCGGGCGCCACGTCGGACATTCCCGTCGTGGGCACGGCCATCACGGACTTCGCGGCGTCCGGCCTGGTCAAGAGCAACAAGAAGCCCGGAGGAAACGTGACCGGCACCTCCGACCTCACCCCCGTGGACGACCAGTTTGGCCTGCTGGTCAAGCTGCTCCCCAACGCCAAGACGGTGGGCGTGCTGTACTGCACGGCGGAGTCCAACTCGGACGTGCAGGTCAAGCTGGCCCTCAAGGCCGCCAAGAAGCGCGGGCTCAAGGCCGTGCGCTACTCCGTCTCCAGCTCCAACGAGATCCAGCAGGTCGTGGAGTCCATGGTCGGCAAGGTCGACGCCTGCTACGCGCCCACGGACAACACCATCGCGGCCGGCATGTCCACCGTGTCGATGGTCGCGAACGAGAACAAGCTTCCCGTCATCTGCGGCGAGAAGGGCATGGTCGACAATGGCGGCCTCGCCACGTACGGGATCGACTACACCAAGCTGGGCTACAAGGCCGGGCAGATGGCGGTCAAGATCCTGAAGGGCAAGAACCCGGGCGACATGCCAATCGAGTACCTGAGCGCCAAGGAGTGCACGCTCGCCACCAACGAGAAGACCGCCAAGGCCGTCGGCGTGGACCTCTCGGTGCTCAAGTCCTAGTTTGGGGGAATCCTTAATGCTGCTATCCCTGTCCGGCGCCGTCGCGCAGGGCATCCTCTGGGGTGTCATGGTGCTCGGCGTCTTCATCACGTTCCGCATGCTCGACATCGCGGACCTCACCGTGGACGGCTCCTTCGCCCTCGGCGGCTGCGTCGCGGCCGTGGCCTCGGTCAACATGGGGCTCGACCCCGTGGTCGCCATCCTCCTGGGCATGCTCGCGGGCGCCGTGGCCGGCGCCGTCACGGGCCTGCTGCACACGCTGTTCGACATCCCCGCTATCCTCGCGGGAATCCTCACGCAGATCTCGCTCTGGTCCATCAACCTGCGCGTCATGGGCAAGTCCAACACGCCGCTCCTCGGCGTGGACACCGTGTTCTCGCGCGTGGCAAGCGCGCTCGGCGTCTCCAACAACGTGGCCACGCTCATCATCGGGATCGCGGTCGCGGCCCTGTGCGTCGTCCTTCTCTACTGGTTCTTTGGCACTGAGATCGGCTCCGCCATGCGCGCGACCGGCCAGAACGAGGACATGTGCCGCGCCCTGGGCATCGACGTGCGCGTGACCAAGCTCATCGCGCTCAGCCTGTCCAACGCGCTCGTGGGCCTGTCCGGCGCCCTGGTGTGCCAGAGCCAGAAGTACGCGGACATCAACATGGGAACCGGCGCCATCGTGATCGGCCTCGCGGCCATCGTCATCGGCGAGGTGCTCGGCCGCCTCACGCCGGGCAAGCTGCAGGCGTTTGGCAGCCGCCTGACCTCGGCCGTCGTGGGCTCCGTCATCTACTTCATCATCCGCGCCATCGTGCTCCAGATGGGCATGGACGCCAACGACATGAAGCTCTTCTCCGCCGTCATCGTGGCGCTCGCCCTCGTTATCCCCGCCATCGTGGAGCGCAGCCAGGCGCGCCGCGCGTTCAAGAGGGGAGCTGATCGCTGATGCTCACGCTCACCCACGTCACCAAGACCTTCAACCGCGGTACGGTCAACGAGAAGCCCGCGCTCACCGGGGTGGACCTCCACCTCGAGCCCGGCGACTTCGTGACCGTGATCGGCGGCAACGGCGCCGGCAAGTCGACGCTGCTCAACTGCATCGCGGGCGTCTTCCCGCCCGACGGCGGCACCATCAAGATCGACGGCCGCGACGTGACGCGCCTTCCCGAGCACAAGCGCGCCGCCGACCTGGGCCGCGTCTTCCAGGACCCGATGCGCGGCACCGCGGCCGACATGCAGATAGACGAGAACCTCGCCCTCGCGGCGCGCCGCGGGCAGGGGCGCGGGCTCTCGTGGGGCATCACGCGCGAGGAGCGCGAGGACTACCACGAGCGCCTCAAGATGCTCGACCTTGGCCTCGAGGACCGCATGACCTCCAAGGTCGGCCTGCTCTCCGGCGGCCAGCGCCAGGCGCTCACGCTGCTCATGGCGGTGCTCCGCCGCCCCAAGCTGCTGCTCCTGGACGAGCACACCGCCGCGCTCGACCCCAAGACCGCGGCCAAGGTCCTCTCGCTCACGCAGCGCCTCGTGGAGCAGGACTCCCTCACCACGCTGATGGTCACGCACAACATGCACGACGCCATCCGCCTGGGCAACCGCCTCATCATGATGCACGAGGGCCACGTGATCTTCGACGTCCGCGGGGACGAGAAGAGCAGGCTCACCGTGCCGGACCTGCTCCGCAAGTTCGAGGAGGTCTCGGGCGGCGAGCTCGACAACGACCGCATGCTGCTGTCGTAGGTGCAGCCGCCGTGGCGGCGGGTCGCATAGGCAAGCGCAACGAACTGGGGAGCTCCGCCGGGCGCGGGCCCCCCTCTTGTTGCCGGATGTCACGGCACGGCGAGTCCGCTACCCGCGCATGAACTCCGGCACGACCTCGCGACCCGTCGCGCGCGACTCCGCCGCGGCAGCCGCGATCTGCTCCATGGCGCGCGCGACGCCGTCGTCCGCGCTCGCGTCAACGTGCCAGCGCGCCGCCTTGGTCGCGGCCTCGTTCGCGTTGGCCACGGCGCACGAGTTGGGGTAGCGCCGCAGCATGTCCAGGTCGTTGTCCGCGTCGCCAAAGACGCAGACCTCCTCGTCGGAAAGCCCCAGGATGCGCTGGAGGATGGCGATGCCGTCCGCCTTGCCCCAGCCCTTGGGCGTCACGTCGAGCCAGTTGAGCACCGTGTTGGGGAAGATCAGGCTCGGGCAGGCATCCGCAAGGCGCCCCGACAGCTCCACGGCGCGCGAGTTGTCGCCCATGACCACGAGTCCCGCCTTGACCACGGGGTAGTCCGGCATCCGGTCAAGCTCGTGGTACCTGCCGCCGCACATGAAGACGCGGTCGTACATGTCGCCCAGCTCCTCGGCCGTCGCGCCGGTCCAGTCGCCCGAGTTGTCGTCGCGGTACGTGATGAACGCTACGCCCTCCACGCCGGCGGCGATCTCCTCCGCACGACGCAGCTCGTCGGCGGGCAGGGTCTTCTCGTACACGACCTCGCCCAGGTAGTACACCTTCTGGCCGTTCACGAGCACGCCCGTGTTGAAGCAGCTCGCGTCGTCCCCAAAGAAGCCCGACAGCTCGCCGCGGTCGCGCCCGCTCGCAGGACCAAAGTCGATCCCCTGCTCCTGGCATGCGTGAATGGCGTCCACCGTCCGCTGCGACGCGCGGCCGGCGCCAAACGGCACGAGCGTGTTGTCCATGTCGGAAAGAATGAGCTTTATCACGATGCCTCCGAGCGAGCGTCCCCTGCGTACGGTCGGGCAGCAGGCTTGCATCGCCAGGCTCGCCGCCGCCCCAAGCTACCTTAGCGCCGGGCGAGAAGAACCGCGACCCTCCCCTGTCGCCGTCACGCATTCTGCCAACTGCCGCGCCGCGACGGCGGCAGGGCCCCACATGCCAAAAACTATTTTGGCATATGGGGCCCAAGTCCCTTACCTGCGGAAACGCAAAACGAGCCACGTTCCAGAAAAGTTTTTGGCATGTGGGATCACTAGAGCCGTCCCGCATGCGCCCACCCCGCTCGCAAAACGCGTTTTGCGAGCGGGGGCAAGAGCCGGCCGCAAGCCAGCTGCCTGCCCAAACGCAAAGAGGTCCCGCTCGCAAAGCATGCTTTGCGAGCGGGACCGTCGCCATCCGGCTCGGCCGCCGCCCGTGCCGCTACGCGAAGGCCCGCTTGAGCTCGCGCTTGGCCGCCGCGCTCGTGAACGCGAGCACATTGTCACCCGCGATGAGCCCGGTGTCGCCCTTGGGCACGATTATGTCGCCCGCGCGGTCAATCGCGATCACGATGGCCTCGTCCGGCAGCGCCAGGTCGGAGATCTTCTTCCCCACAGCGCCGGAGTCGGGGCGCACCTCGAGCTGCACCAGCGCGTGCTCGTCCTTGCCCAGGCGCATGATCGTGAAGACGTCCTCCATGTCCAGGCCCTCCTGGACGGAGCGGGCCAGCAGGTCGGCCTGGTTGATGCCCACGTCCACACCCATCGACTCGTTGAACATCCACGAGTTCTTGGGGTTGTTGACGCGCGCGACCACGCGCGGCACCTGGTACTCCATCTTCGCGAGGGTCGACGCGACCAGGTTGACCTCGTCTGAGCCCGTCGCCGCGATGAGCACGTCGGCGTTCATGATGCCGCACTTCTCCAGCACCTCGGGGCTCGTGCCGCTGCCGAGCACGACCTTCTGACCCGGCAGCTCCTCCTGGAACTTGCGCACGGTCTCGCGCCTGTTGTCGATCACCACGACGGACGAGCCGCCGTCCGTGAGTATGGGCGCCAGGTAGCGACCGGTCTTGCCGCCGCCTACGATGATGATGTTCATGGCTGCCTCCTACTCGCCCTTGCCAAGCATGTGGGCAAACTTCTCCTGCGCGCTCGACGCCACGGCCGCGTAGATCACGTCGCCGTGCTCGAGCACCGTGCCCTCCGTCGGGATGGACGTCTGGCTGTTGTGCGAGACGGCCACCACCTTGACCTCGCCAATCGCGGTGATCTCGCGCACCGTGCGCCCCTCAAGGAGCGTCGGCACGTCCGCGCGCACGATCTGCACCTCGCCGGTGCCGATGGAGAGCACGCTGTCCTGCTGGTGGTACGTCAGCAGCTCGCAGGCCCTGCGCACGCCCCAGTCCGTCGTCGAGATGGTCTGGATGCCCAGGCGACGGTACGTCTCGGCCTTGCTCACGTCGTACATGCGGGCGATCACGCGCGGCACGCGGTACGAGTCGCGGGCGATGCGGGCGATCACGATGTTCGTCTCGTCCGACGTGGTGCACGAGACCACCGCGGACGCGCGCTCGATGCCGGCCTTGGCCAGCACGTCGCGGTCGATGCCCACGCCGCAGACCCTGCGGCCGGCAAACTCGTCGCCCAGCAGCTCCAGGCGCTCCGCGTCCTGGTCCACGGCGCACACGTTGTGGCCCTGGCGGTCAAGCTTGCGCGCGAGCCCCAGGCCCATGCGCCCAAGTCCAACGACAATCACGTTCATGATGTCCTACCTTTCACTTTCCTGCGCGATGCGGACGCCGTCGCGGTCGATTCCCAGGTGCCTGCGCACGATGGCCTTCCTGCCCTCCTCGAGCAGCAGAACGATCGGGGGGAGAAGAACGAGGAACACGTAGTCCGCGGGTCCGAGCGGGCAGGTGTGGAACACGCTCTGGAACGGCGGGAACACCGTCAGGAACACGATGAGCGCCACCTCAAAGAGTATGCCCTTGTTGACCTGCTTGTTGGAGAACAGCCCGACCGAGAAGACCGAGGCGAGCTCCGTGCGGCAGTTCATGACCTCGCCGATCTGCGAGAACACGATGGCCGCGAGTGCCATGGTCGTGGCGCGGACGTAGGTGGGGTCCAGGTCCTTGCCGACGCCGAACATGACGGCACCCATGTGCCAGCCGGCCTGCACCTGCGCGAACATGAACGCCGCGAGCGAGGCGGCCGCGCCCAGCAGGCCGTACCACAGGAAGGCCTTGCGCATGACCTGCGCGTTGAGCAGGTGCTCGTGCGGGTCGCGCGGCGGCTTGCTCATCACGTCCTTCTCGGGCGGCTCGGAGCCCAGGCCAAGGGCGGGCAGCATGTCCGTGCCCAGGTCGATGGTCAGGATCTGCATCGTGGTCAGCGGCAGCGGCACCGCGCCGCCGGAGAGCAGGTACACGGCGGAGGGCACGGCCTCCGGCACGTTGGAGTTGAGGATGTAGAGCATGAACTTGCGGATGTTCGCGTAGACCGCACGGCCCTCCTCCACCGCATGCACGATGGAGGCGAAGTTGTCGTCGGTCAGGATCATGTCCGCCGCCTCCTTGGCGACGTCCGTGCCCGTGATGCCCATGGCAACGCCGATGTCGGCCTTCTTGAGCGCCGGCGAGTCGTTAACGCCGTCGCCCGTGACCGCCACGACCTCGCCCATGGCCTGCAGGTTCTCGACCACGCGGAGCTTCTGCTCCGGCGCCATGCGCGCGAACACGACCTCGCCCTTGAGGGCGCGGCGCAGCTCCTCGTCGGAGGTCTTCTCCAGCTCCAGGCCCGAGAACACCTTGGGGTGCGCGCCCTTGACGATGCCGATCTTGCGCGCGATGGAGACCGCGGTCAGGCCGTAGTCGCCGGTGATCATGATGACGCGGATGCCGGCGCGGCGGCACTCGGCCACCGCGGCCGCGACCTCGGGACGCGGCGGGTCCTGCATGACCTCCAGGCCCACGAAGGTCAGGTCCTTCTCGATCGCCTCGGGGGTGTACTGGCTCACGGAGGCGGGCACGTCGGGCTCGTCCCTGTGGATGGGGCGGTACGCCACGGCGAGCACGCGCAGGCCGTCGGCCGCGTAGGAGTCGTTCGCGTTCATGATCTTGCTACGCAGCGAGTCGGTCATGGGCACGACCTCGCCGTTGACGCGGACCTTGGTGGAGAGGCGCACGACCTCGTTGGGCGCGCCCTTGGTGAAGGCCACGCGCGTGGCGCCGTCGATCGGCTCCTCCAGCTGGTGGATGGTGGACATGCGCTTGCGGCGGCTCTCGAACGGCAGCTCGCGCACGCGCGGCATGCGGCGCTCCACGTCCTTGAGGTCGAGTCCGGCCTTCTGGGCGCTCACCAGGAGGCAGGCCTCCGTCGGGTCGCCCAGCACCGTGTAGCGGCCGCCGTCCTTCTCGGGTGGGATCAGGCGCGCGTTGGAGCACAGGGCGCCGCCCTCGAGCAGCAGCTCCAGCTCCTCGTCGTCAGCGGCCGAGAAGGACTTGCCCTCGGCCCGCACCTCGCCCTTGGGCGCGTAGCCCACGCCCGTGACCTCGTACTCGCGGGCCGGGGTCCACAGGTGGTTGACCGTCATCTCGTTCTGCGTGAGCGTGCCGGTCTTGTCCGTGCAGATGACGCTCGTGGAGCCGAGCGCCTCCACGGACGAGAGCGACTTCACGAGGGCGTTGCGCTTGCTCATGCGCTGCACGGCCATGGCCAGCGACAGCGTCACGGTCGGGAGCAGCCCCTCCGGGATGAACGCGACGACCATGCCGAGCGCGAAGATGAACGACGCGGCGAGCCCGTTGTGCACAAAGAGTACGTCAAGCAGGAAGAACACGACGCCCATGCACAGCGCGAACACGGTGATCTGCTTGGTCAGGTGGTCCAGCTGCCTCTGCAGCGGGCTCTCCTTCTGCTCCATGTTCTGCGTAAGGCTCGCGATCTTGCCGAACTCCGTCGCCATGCCCGTCTGCGTCACGACGACGCGGCCGTTGCCCTCGGCCACGCTCGTGCCCTCGAACACGAGGTTGGGCATCTCGGCGTTGGTGAGGTTCTCCTCCAGCACGGCGTCGGACGTCTTGCGCACGGGGTTGGACTCGCCGGTGAGCGTGGACTGGTCTATCTGCAGGTCGCTCGAGCGCACCACGCGTCCGTCGGCCGAGACCTTGTCGCCCTCCTCGAGCATCATGACGTCGCCGGGGACAAGGTCCTCTGCCAGGACCTTCTGCTCCTTCCCGTCACGGATCACGTTGACGTAGGCCGGCAGCATCTTCTTGAGCGCCTCGGTCGCCTTGTCGGCCTTGCTCTCCTGCCAGAAGCTGAAGCAGCCGTTGATCACGTTGACCAGCCACACGGCGATGCCCAGCTCGGGCATGCCCGCCACAAAGGCGATGATGCCGGCGACCCAGAGCAGTATGGCCATCATGTGCGTGAAGTTTGACAGGAACACCAGCACGACCGACTTCTTCTTGCCGGACTGGATGACGTTCTTGCCGTACTGCCTCTGCCTGGCCTCCACCTCCTGGGTGCTGAGCCCCGCGGCAGACGTGCCCATGGCCAAGAAGACCTTGTCACTCGTAAGCCGGGGAACCTGGGCCACCGGTATGGTGGCACCGTCCTTGGAATCCTCCACGAAGGCCCTCCCTTCCTCTCGATGCGACCCCGGCACCCGCCGGGGAACGCAGCCGGCTGCGCGCCGACCAGAGGGGAGATTATCCATTCCGGCACCCGCGGATGCCGAGGTGAGTCCCTGGGAACGAAACGCCATGCCAGCGGCATAAAATAACATTAAGGCTGGCATAAATGCGGCATAAAAACTGCTGGCAGATGGCATAGGCACGGGCGAGAAGGACGCGGTGCCCACCGAGGCGCCCAGCTAGACGCTCATCATGCGGTACCCGACGCCCACGTGCGTCTGTATGTAGCGCGGGTGCGCCGTGTCACGCTCGATCTTCTTGCGCAGCGACCCCATGTACACGCGGAGCGTGGCGAGGTCGCCCGTCTGCCCCTGGCGTCCCCAGACCTCGTCCAGGATGTAGCCGTGCGTGAGGACCTTCCCCACGTTGCGCGAGAGCAGGCAGAGCAGCCGGTACTCGATGGGCGTGAGGTGGATCTCTGCGCCGTCGAGCGTGACGACGCCCGCGACGTAGTCGATGGCGAGGCCGCCGTCGCGGAAGGTCGCCGGCGCGGCGGGCTCCGGCTGGGCCGCCGCGGGCTGCACGGCAGGGGCGGGCTGGGCCGAGGCCGCGGCCGTGGCGACCGCGAGGTGACGCTCCGCCGCGCGGATGCGCGCAAGGAGCTCCCCCACCGAGAATGGCTTGCACACGTAGTCGTCGGCCCCCGCGTCGAGGGCGCCGATCTTGTCCGCGTCCTCGCTCCGCGCGCTCACCACGATGATGGGCATGGCCGACCACGCGCGGATGGCGCGCACGACCTCGACCCCGTCGATGTCAGGCAGTCCCAGGTCAAGGAGGACGATGTCCGGCGACTCGGCGGCCGCGAGCGCGATGGCCTGCTTGCCCGTGGTCGCGACCTCACGGGCATAGCCGTGCGCATCGAGCGCGGCCAGGATGATGCCGCGGACCTCCGGGTCGTCCTCCACCACGAGGATGGTCGGGACGGGCGATGGTGCCGCGCCCGTTGGCGTCGCGTCGGCTTGCGTCGCGCTGGATTGCGTCGGGCTGTCACTCATCTGGTCCACCCCCTCCCGGAAGGTCGCATGCGGGCAGGTCGAAGCTGAACACGCAGCCATGGCCGTCCCCCTCGTTTGGCTCGAGGCGGATGGTGCCGCCGTGCGCCTCGACGATGGACTTGCAGAGCGAGAGCCCCAGCCCAAAGCTGCGCCGGCCGTCCGCGAGCCCGTGCCCCACAGTATAGAACGTGTCGAACACGCGCCCGCGGTCCTCGGGGGCGATGCCAGGCCCGTCATCGGTCACGCTCGTGGTGACCACGTCCTTCTCGCCCACGTTGGGCGCGGCGGGGTCCGACGTGGCGGACACGGAGCGCCGCTCGGTGCGGATGGTTATGTGGCTGCCGGCCGGCGTGTACTTGACGGCGTTGTTCACGAGGTTGACCAGCACCTGGACCATGAGGTGCGCGTCCACGCTCACGAGGCAGAGGCCCCGGGACGGCTCCGCCGCGAGGACGTGCTCGGACGCCTTGGGGTCCACGTGGCGCAGGGCCTCCTCGACCACGTCGTCCATCAGCTCCGGCGTGCGATCCAGGTGGACGCCCTCGCTCGTGAGGCGCGTGATCGCGAGCAGGTTCTCGACCGTGGCGTTGAGCCAGTTCGCGTCGTCACGGATGGAGCGCTCGAGCTCGCGGCGGCGCTCGGGCGCGAGCGGCGCGGGGGCCGGGGCAGGCGCGGAGGATGGCGCCGGGGAGTCCGCCTCGAGCAGCATGTCCGCCGCGCCGGAGATCGACGTGAGCGGCGTGCGGAGGTCGTGCGAGATCGACCGGAGCAGGTTGGCGCGAAGCTGCTCGTTCTTGGCGAGGACCATGGCCTGCTCGCGCCTCTGGGCGGCGAGCTCGCGGCCGAGGGCGAGGCTCGTCTCGCCCGCCACGGCGCGGGCCATGTCGCGCTCGCCCTGCGAGAGCTGCCCACCCTGGCCCAGGACCGCGAACACGCCGAGGGGGCCGTCCTTCTCGCCCACCGGCAGGTAGAGTCCCGCCGCGGACGAGAAGAGCGCGGTGCCGCTGCCCGCCGGCGCGTCGTTTTCGTACGCGCGCATCGCGACCGCGACCTCGATGGGGAAGTTGGGCTGGCGGGCGGCCCGCGGGCCCGCGATCACGCCCGTGCCGTCGAGCGCGCCCGCGTCCGGGATCGGGGCGTCGCTCCCGTCCTTGCGGAAGAGCGCGCCGGGCTCGAGCATGCCCGCGCCGTTGGGCAGATACAGCACGACGGTACCGCTGACCAGGCGCGCGAGCTGGCGGCCGGCCTCGCCCATGACGGACTCCACGGAGTCGCAGCGCTGCAGTGCGTGGTTGGTCTGCAGCAGCACGTGCATCATGTGGCTTGCCGCGCGGCTGTCGCGCGCGTTCTGGCGCAGGCGCATCGCGATCACGCTCGAGACCACGGCGACGACGCACATGACCGCGAACGTCCCCGGGTACTGGCTGCCCCACGCCACGAGGTGGTAGCGCGGGTCGGTGAAGAAGAAGCAGAAGAGCCCCACGGAGAGCGCCGTGGCGACGCCGCAGGTCACGTGGCTCACCGTCACGAGCGAGACGAGCTGCACGGACAGCACGTACACAATCACGATCGCGTCCGCGCCGAGGCCGAGGCGGTCGAGCGCGACGCCGACGAGCGTCGCGAGGGCGAGGGCGGCAGCGACCACGGCGGCCTCCGCGAGCACGCGGCGCGGCCAGGGCGCGTCCGACCAGGCGGACGCCCACGACAGCCACCTCTGTGCGAGGGAGTCCTCCCCCATGCCGGCCCTCGGTTCGCTCACGGTTGCGCCTCCCTGCGGTTGCGGCGTCGCGACGCCGACGCCCCCTGCCTGCTTGGTCGCGCACATGATAGCGCAGGCGACGCGGGCCGAGGCGGGATGCCGGCGGCACGGGGGGTCGCGCTGGGCGCGGCACCGCAGAACGCGTTGTGCGATCCGAGCGCAAGCAACCGCCAACTGCGGAAACGCGATTCTCCGACTGTTCGCAGAACGCGTTTTGCGACGTCTTCGGCATCGGTCGGGGCTGGTGCGACCGCTCGAGACGGACCCTCATTCCAAAAACGTTTCTGGCATGTGGAGCGCACGCCGTCTATCTGCGGAAACGCGATTCCGCCCTCATTCCAAAATCGTTTTTGGAATGAGGGTCCGCCCAACCCAGCAGCTCGCGAGGCGCCGTCCCGCGCCCGGACACAGCCCGCACACGCTGGGACGCTATACTTGTGGCGTATGTACGTCGCCGCCAGCGGCCCGGCCGCGCGCGGCGCCTGCAACCAACATCAGGCAAGGAGACTCACATGAGCCAGAAGAAGGACCCGAAGGACACCTGCGTGCTCGTCACCGGCGGCGCGGGCTTCATCGGCAGCCACACCGTGGTCGAGCTTCTGCAGGACGGCTACCAGGTCGTCATCGTGGACGACCTGTCCAACGCGAGCGAGAAGGTCGTGGACCGCATCGACCAGATCGTGGGCGAGGAGGCTGCCCAGAACCTCACGTTCTACAAGGCGGACGTGAACGACCGCGAGGCCATGGAGACCATCTTCGACCAGAACGACATCGACCGCGTCATCCACTTCGCCGGCTTCAAGGCCGTGGGCGAGTCCGTCAGCAAGCCGATCGAGTACTACTCCAACAACCTGGGCAACACGCTCACGCTCGTGGACGTGATGCGCAACCACGGCTGCAAGGACATCATCTTCTCCAGCTCCGCCACGGTCTACGGCGCGCCCGACAGCCTGCCGCTCACGGAGGAGTCGCCCAAGAAGCCCGCGACCAACCCGTACGGCTGGACCAAGTGGATGATCGAGCAGATCCTGACCGACCTCCACACCGCGGACCCGGAGTGGAACGTCGTCCTTCTCCGCTACTTCAACCCCATCGGCGCGCATCCCTCCGGACTCATGGGCGAGGACCCCAAGGGCATCCCCAACAACCTGCTGCCGTACGTGGCGCAGGTGGCCATCGGCAAGCGCGAGTGCGTGCACGTCTTTGGCAACGACTACGACACGCCCGACGGCACGGGCGTGCGCGACTACATCCACGTGTGCGACCTGGGCAGCGGCCACGCGGCGGCGCTCAAGTGGATGAACGGCCGCACCGGCGTCGAGATCTTCAACCTGGGCACCGGCAAGGGCACGAGCGTCCTGCAGATCATCGAGGCCTTTGGCAAGGCCTGCGGCAAGAAGATCCCGTACCAGATCGACCCGCGCCGCCCGGGCGACGTCGACGCCAACTACGCCGACTGCTCCAAGGCCAAGCGCGAGATGGGCTGGGAGGCCAAGTACACCATCGACGACATGTGCCGCGACTCCTGGAACTGGCAGTCCAAGAACCCCAACGGCTACGAGGGCTAGCGATGGCCCCAACGTCGCCTGACGGCCGGTCCGCGGGGAGCGCCTTCGCGGACTACCTCGGCCGTCACCACCAGCTCATAGAGGACGCCCTGGGCGAGAAGGCCGCGTGCCCCCTCCCCCGGACGGCCCCTCAGATGCGCGACGAGCTCGACCGCTACCTGTACGGGCCGCTCGCGCGCTTCACGGCGTCGGGCGGCAAGCGCACGCGCCCGGCGCTGTGCCTGCTGGGCGCAGAGGCCGTTGGCGGCCGCGCCGAGGACGCGCTCAGCGTGGCCACCGCCATCGAGAACTTCCAGTCCGCGGCCCTCGTGCACGACGACATCGCGGACCGGAGCGAGCTGCGTCGCGGCAAGCCCTGCGTCTACGTGACGGAGGGCGTGGGCGTGGCCATCAACGTGGGCGACCTCGCGCTCACCACGGTGACGCGCCAGATCCTGGACGACGCCTCGCTCGCGGACGCCACCAAGCTCCGCGTGCTGCGCGAGGTCGTGGCGATGGAGGAGCGCACGCTCGAGGGCCAGGCGCTCGACCTGGGCTGGGCGCGAGACGGCCGCTGGGACATCTCCGTGGACGACTACCTGTACATGGCCAGCCACAAGACGGCCTACTACAGCGCGGCCGTGCCCCTGGCTGCGGGCGCCATCTGCGGCGGCGGCACGGACGCGCAGGTGAAGGCGCTGCGCTCGTTTGGCATGAGCGCGGGCCTCGCCTTCCAGCTCCAGGACGACCTGCTCAACCTCGTGGGCGACCCGGCCCGCCAGGGCAAGGACTTCCGGAGCGACATAACGGAGGGCAAGCGCACGCTCGTTGCGGTCTGGGCGCTCACGCACCTTCCCGAGGCGGCCGCGACCGAGCTGCGCACGATCCTCTCGTCCAGCGCGACGGACGAGGCCACGCTCGCGCGCGCCGTCGAGCTCATGGGCGAGTCCGGCGCCATCGACCACACCCGCGCCTACGCGCGCCGGCTTGCCGACGAGGCGAAGTCTCACCTCGCGTCTGCGGACTTTTTGCCAGAAGCGGGCAGAACGCTCCTCTCTATGGCAGACTTCTTTGTTGAGCGCCTAGGTTAGGCGCCGCGAAAACGGGAGAGCACATGGAACCAATCCGAGAGGGCGCTTCGGGCGCCGCTGTTGAGGACATCCAGGAGCGTCTGACGTCCCTGGGCTACAAGATCGACGAGCACGAGCTGGGCGAGAAGAGCTTTGGCCCCACGACCGCGAACGCCGTCGGGCGCTTCAGGATGGACCAGGACATCCCCCTGGGCACCGAGGTCGACGGCGCCACGTGGTCCGCGCTGGTGGACGCCGGCTACAAGATGGGCGACCGCACGCTGTACCTGCGCCTCCCCAACCTGCACGGCAACGACGTGCTGGAGCTGCAGAAGTGCCTGAACATCCTGGGCTTCTCATGCGGGAAGCCGGACGGCTGCTACGGCGTCTACACGGAGGCCGCCGTCAAGGAGTTCCAGGAGAGCCAGGGCATGCTCGCGGACGGCATGGCCTTCCCGGACACGTTTGACGCGATCGAGCGCCTGCACCACGTGTGGGCGGGCAAGCCCGCGGACGGCCCCCACCCCATGGGCGGCATGGGCTTCGCGCGCGCGGCCGGCGTACTGGAGCACACGCAGATCTCGCTCACGGCCGAGGACCCCATCAGCCGCAACGTCGCGGGCCGCATCTGGAACCTGGCCACGGCCACCACGGACAAGAGCGGCCTGGACATCGTGGAGAGCGTGGACGCCTCGCGCCCGGACGACGACGTGGTCATCGTGCTCGGCACGACGGACCTGCCCGAAGGCAGCAAGCTCGCGAACCTCTCCACCGAGGAGATCGAGAGCCTGCCGCTGCGCCTGCGCACCGCGGTGGAGAGCGCGCACGCCAACGGCGTGAGGCCGCCCGTCGTGCGCCTGGAGCTGCCGCACGGCCTGGCCTACGACGGCACGTTCACCACGAGCGACGCGCAGACGTTCGCGGTCATGCTGCTCGACGCCATCTGCTCCGCGTTCAACCTGTAGCAATCGTCCCAGGCGGGCCACGCCGCGCGGACGCGGCCGCCCATCTGGTACACTTTGTGGGCGCGAGGCTGGCACACCCGCGGCGACGTGCCGCGACGCCCAACGCAGCGACTGCATTGGGGTATCGTCCAAGGGTTAGGACACGGGTTTTTGGTGCCTGGAATGTGGGTTCGAATCCTACTACCCCAGCCAACGCGACATCGCCGGGGGTCCCGCACGGGGCCTCCGGCTCTTTTTGTGCCGCGGGAGGCCGCCGCGCGCGACCCGAGCCGCCTCCCGCACCGCATCTTGTGTTTCTCGTCCGCTGTCGCAGGCGGCGCCCACGGCCGCGCGGCGCGCGCTATCATGTGAGAGTCGTGTAACAGTCCAGCTAGAGTGCGTGCCATTGCCGGGTGCCGCCTGCTGGATCCAAACGCTGGAGGCAACAACATGCCGGTAACCGCGATCGTCCTCGCCGCCGGCGAGGGAACGCGCATGAAGTCGCACCACCCCAAGGTGATGCACAGGGTGCTGGACAAGCCGCTCGTGTGGTGGGTTGTCAACGCGGCGCGCAAGGCCAAGGTGGAGCGCATCGTCGTCGTGGTGGGAAACGGCGCCGACGAGGTTCGCGCGTACTTTGCGGGCGAGAAGGACGTGGAGTTCGTGGAGCAGCGCGAGCGCCTTGGCACCGGGCACGCCGTGCGCGTGGTGCGCGACGCCCTGGGCGGCTTTGACGGACCCGTGGTGGTGCTCAACGGCGACCTGCCGCTCGTGCGCCCCCAGACTGTGAGCGCGCTCGTGGCGCGCACGCGCGAGAACCACGACGCCTGCACCGTGCTCACCATGACGCCGCCGGACGCCACGGGCTACGGCCGCGTCCAGATGGACGGGCAGGGCCAGGTCAAGGCCATCATCGAGCACAAGGACTGCACGCCGGAGCAGCGCGAGACGCTGCTGGAGTGCAACGCCGGCGCGTACTGCTTCTGCGGCAGGCGCCTGACGGACAACATCGACAAGATCACCAACGACAACGTGCAGGGCGAGTACTACCTCACGGACATGGTTGGCCTCTACGTGGGCATGGGCGAGCCCGTGACGGCCGTCCACTGCGACGACTACCGGGAGCTCCTGGGCGTGAACGACCGCGTCCAGCTGGCACAGGTCACCAAGATCATGCAGCGCCGCATCAACGAGGGGCTCATGCGCTCCGGCGTGTCCATGCTCGACCCGGACCAGGTGTGGGTCGGGCCGGAGGCCACGATCGGGATGGACACCGTCCTTCTCCCCCAGACCATCGTCTGGGGCAGGACCGCGGTGGGCGAGGCCTGCACCGTCGGCCCCAACAGTCGCCTGGTCAACGCGACCGTGGGCAACAACTGCACGGTGGACGAGACCGTGATCGTGGACTCCACCATCGACGACGACGTCAACTGCGGCCCGCGCGCGTACCTGCGCGGCGGCGCGCACTTCCACAAGGGCTCCAAGGCCGGCACGCACGTCGAGATCAAGGGCTCGGAGGTCGGCGAGGGCTCCAAGGTCCCGCACCTGAGCTACATTGGCGACGCGCGCCTGGGCAAGGGCGTCAACATCGGCGGCGGGTCCATCACCTGCAACTACGACGGCAAGCACAAGAGCCACACCGAGATCGGCGACCACGTCTTCGTGGGCTCCGACACCATGATGGTGGCCCCCGTCACCATAGGCGACAACGCGCTCGTGGGCGCGAGCTCGTGCATCACCAAGGACGTTCCCGCGGGTGCCCTCGCGCTGGAGCGCTCCAAGCAGACCGTTATCGAGGGTTGGGCAGACCGGTACTGGGACCGTCTGGAAAGAGAGGACTAGCTCACAATGTACGAGGACCTTAGCAAGCCCCTTAACGTCGAGAAGAACATCCGCCTTTACACGGGCACCGGCAACCCGGCGCTGGCCCAGCGCATCGCGAACGTGCTGCACCTCGAGCTCTCCGGACTCAAGATCACCAAGTTCGCCAACGGCGAGATCTACGCCCGCTTCGAGGAGACCGTGCGCGGCTGCGAGGTGTTCTTCGTGCAGTCCATCGCCGGCCAGAACGTGAACGACCTCCTGATGGAGACCCTGATCGTGGCCGACGCCGCCACGCGCGCCTCCGCGGCGAGCTTCACGGCAGTCATCCCCCACTATGCCTACGCGCGCCAGGACCGCAAGGCCGCCTCGCGCGAGCCGATCACCGCGCGCCTGGTCGCCAACCTGCTCGAGGCCGCCGGCGTCGACCGCGTGATCACGCTCGACCTGCACTCCAACCAGATCCAGGGCTTCTTCGACATCCCGGTCACGCACCTCACCGCGCTGTACCAGTTTGGCGACTACTTCAAGGCCAAGAACTTCGACCTCAACAACACCGTGGTCGTCAGCCCCGACATGGGCCGCGCCAAGGTGGCCAAGAAGCTGTCCGACTACCTGGGCTGCGAGGTCGCCATCGCCCACAAGAGCCGCCCGAAGCACAACGCGGCCGAGGTCATGGGCATCATCGGCAACATCAAGGGCAAGACCTGCATCGTGAACGACGACATGATCGACACGGGCGGCACCCTCGTGGGCTCCATCCGCAAGCTCAAGGAGATGGGCGCGGGCGACATCTACATCAGCGCCACGCACGGCATCTTCAGCAAGCAGGCCATCCAGCTGCTCGAGGACGCGCCGATCGAGGAGTGCGTCGTGACGGACTCCATCCCGTGCGCCATCGCCAACACCGAGGGCTCCAAGATCAAGCAGATCTCCGTGGCCAAGGAGATGGCGGACGCGATCTTCGCGGTGTACGCCAACTACTCCGTGAGCGGCCTCGCGGGCGGCAACTCCGAGATGTAGCCGCGCGCCACTGGCGCCACAAGCGAGCCGACGACGGGCTCCTCCCAAAGCGCACTTTGGGAGGAGCCCGCTTTTTGCGTCACGCCTGGTAGACGACTCGCGACCACTGCGGAGCCCGACTCGCAAAGCGCGCTTTGTGAGTCCTGCCGCGCATGAGGCGCAGCAACGGGCGCCAGGCTTCGCACATCCGGTTGTGCGAACCCGGACTCCACCGCGTTTGCGCAGTTGGCGGCTCCCACGCGCGCTTCGCACATCCGGTTGTGCGAACGCGCGGGCTATAATGGCGCAGTCATGGCGCCGGCCCAGGGCCGCGCCGCGAGGATGGGAGAAGAGCATGGCCAACCAGCCCAGACCCAAGGACATCCGCATCATCTGCGGGCTCGGCAACCCGGGGGCGGACTACGCCGCCACGCGCCACAACGCGGGCTTCGCCACCGTGGACGCGCTCGCGGAGCGCCACGGCGCCCGCTACTGGAAGAGCGAGGCGGGCTGCATGGTCGCCCGCGTGAGGATGCGCGCGCCGGAGGGGACGCGCGAGGTCATCCTGGCCAAGCCGCAGGACTTCATGAACACGAGCGGCGGCCCGCTCTCCAAGCTCCTGCGCCAGGAGAGGGCCACCCCGCAGGAGGTGCTCGTGGTGCACGACGAGGTCGACCGCCCCGCCGGTGCGGTCGACGTCAAGTTTGGCGGCGGCCTCAACGCGCACAACGGGCTGCGCTCCATCGCCAACAAGCTGGGCACGCGCGACTTCGCCCGGCTGCGCTTCGGAATCGGCCGCCCGCCCGGAAAGATGCAGGTTGCCGACTACGTGCTGCGCACGCTCAAGGGCGGCTACCTGCAGGAGTTCGAGCTCGAGGCGCAGGATGCCGCGTCGCTCGCGGAACAGGTCGTCGAGCGCGGCGTGCAGGCAGTGGCAGACCGCTAGGCCAGCCGGGCAAACGCATAGCCACACGCCCAAACTTGGGCAAAGCCGGATGGCATGGTTCTTCTCACCCAATGCATCGCTGTATACTTGGGTCGTTATGCCGGCGCGTCCGCGTCTGCGGGGCGCGCCCGAGGATAGGGCTTCAGGAGAGGAGTTCGTTAATGTACAAGATCCTCGAAAAGACGCAGTTCTCCGAGAAGGTGTTTGAGTTTCGCGTAGAGGCGCCCGAGATGGCCAAGCACGCGCACGCGGGCCAGTTCCTCATGGTTCGCGCCAACGAGACCGGCGAGCGCGTGCCGTTCACCTTCGCGGACTGGAACGCCGAGGAGGGCTGGGTCGAGTTCATCTTCATGGTGGTCGGCAAGACCACGGAGATGCTCTCTAAGTACGAGGCCGGCGACGAGATCGAGGACCTCACCGGCCCGCTGGGCCAGCCGACGGACATGAGCGGCAAGGGCGCCTGGTGCGTCATCGGCGGCGGCGTCGGCCTCGCCATCGCGTACCCCGTCGCGCGCCAGCTCGTCGCGACCGGCCACGAGGTGCACGCCATCATGGGCGCCCGCACCAAGGACCTGCTGCTGCTCGAGGAGCAGTTCCGCAGCCTCCTGCCGGAGGACCACATCCACATCACGACGGATGACGGCTCCTACGGCGAGAAGGGCGTGGTCACCGCGCCGCTGGAGCGTCTGCTCCAGGCCAAGGCAGTCGACCAGGTCTTCTGCGTCGGCCCCGTGCCTATGATGAAGTTCTCGGCGCTCACGGCCGAGAAGTACGGCACCCCCATCACCGCGTCGCTCAACCCCATCATGGTCGACGGCACGGGCATGTGCGGCTGCTGCCGCGTCGAGGTTGGCGGAGAGACCAAGTTCGCCTGCGTCGACGGCCCGGACTTCGACGCGACCAAGGTCGACTGGAACGACCTTCGCGCACGTCAGGCTGCATACCGTACCGAGGAGGGCCAGGCCCTCAAGGCCTATGAGGAGGCGAACTGCGCATGCCAGAGGTAAACGGTCGCTGGATCGCGGACATGAAGGCTCCGCGCACTCCGGACAACGAGGAGCCCGCCGCCGAGCGCGCCCATGACTTCCGTCCCGTGGACAAGGGCTTCACGGAGGAGATGGCCGTGGCCGAGGCCGCGCGCTGCATGAGGTGCAAGAAGCC
>NZ_JBJEHW010000056.1:0-4499 GCF_051876455.1 Parafannyhessea sp. | reverse complement strand
CGGAGAACCTGCAGTTCAAGGAGACGTTCTTCTTTGGCAGGACCGACATGGCGAACGACCCCGAGCTGCTCGACCTCCTTGCGGCGGCGCACCTGAACTGGGTGCTCATAGGCGTGGAGTCCCTCAACCAGAAGACCCTGGACGCCGTGAACAAGCACCAGTCCATTGAGGACATCCGCCGTGCGGGCGAGGCGTGCCGCGAGCACGGCATACAGCTGATAGCGAGCATCGTCGTGGGGGCCGACACAGACACCCACGACGACATCATGCGCACCGTGCAATTCGCGAAGGAGATCGACGCCTCGAAGCTGCAACCTGCCATCCTGACGCCGTACCCGGGCACCCCGGTGTACGAGGGATACAAGAAGGAGGGCCGCATGCTGTGGCGCGACGAGCGCGACTGGGAGAACTTCGACATGATGAACGCCACCTACCAGCCAAGGAACATGTCGCCCTGGGACTTGCAGATGGAGTTCTTCCACGCCGCGTGCGAGTTCTACGACCGCAGGGGCGCCCTGCGCATGGGGAGGCTGTTTGGCCCCGCGTACGGCCTGACCCGCTACGCGCTGGCCCTCATCGCGCGCCTGGGGAAGTGGGGCACGTGGCTGGCCGGCCTGATTGGGAAGGGCAGCTGGTACCACTACCTGCGCCACGTCCCTTGGAGGTTCGCCGACGAGCACAGGGACGACGAGGTCGGCCGCCAGCTGCGGAAGCTGCGCCTGGCAGACGACGCGCAGGAGGCCCTGACCACGCTGACCATCCTCGCGGTGATGGCGGCGCCCGTGCTGCTCGGCGTGCGCGGCCACGGGAAGAAGGCCCTCGCGGGCGACTAGCGGGCCGCGTCGCGCCCCTGGGCATTGCTATAGTGAACGTGTGATTTGCGTACCGTCCTACCGCGACAGCGAGGTGTCCCATGTCCGACGACTTCTTTGATGACGACGACCCGTTCTTCCTGGTGAGCGACCGCCTTGACGCGGGGGAGAGCCCCAAGAGCGTCTACGCGTGGGCCAAGTCGCGTCGCACCAAGGTGCGCGACCAGGTCCTCCGCGAGCAGTGGGACGAGGCCCTGCGCTACATCCGCGAGGAGAACCCCGGTGTCGACTTCAAGTAGCGCAGCGACGCCGACGCCTGCGGACGCACGGCTGCCGCGCCTGCTGGACGTCCACCAGCACATCCTTCCCGCTCCCTACCTGGACGCGCTCGCGTCTGCCGGGATCGACACTGCGCGGGAGGACGGCTTCCCCACGCCACAGTGGGGCGAGAAGGACGCGCGCGCCTTCGCCCGCAGCATGAACATTGGCTTCTCGCTCCTCTCGATATCGTCACCGCACGTCAACTGGGGTGACGACGCCGCGTCCGCGCGGCTCTGCCGCCAGCTGAACGATTGCGCCTCGCGCATCTGCGCGGCCGACCCCGCACGCTACGGCTTCGCGGCCACGCTTCCCGTGCCGGACGTCTCCGCCTCCATCGCGGAGGCCCGCCGCGCGTACGCGCTCCCAGGCGCGCTCGCCGTCAAGGTCCCGACCAACGCGTGCGGCGTCTACCTGGGCGACCAGCGGCTCGACCCGCTCATGGCGGAGCTCGACGCCCGCTCGGCCGTCGTGCTGGTGCATCCCACCAGGCCGTCGGCCGTGCCGGCGGGCCAGTTCGCGGCGGAGCACGCACCCGTCTTCGAGTTCCTGGCCGATACCACGCGCGCCGTGCTCAACCTCGTCACCACGGGCACGCTCGAGCGCTACCCGCACGTGCGCTGGGTCGTCCCGCACTGCGGCGCCTTCGTGCCCGAGGTCGCCCATCGCATGCAGGGCATCTCCCGCATCTTCGTGCCCGCGGGCATGATGGCCAGCGCCGACGTGCTCGCAGCTGTCCGCGGCCTCTACTTCGACCTCGCAGGCGACGCGGAGCCCGTCATGTTCGACGCGCTCCTCAAGGTGGCCGACCCCTCGCACCTGCTCTACGGGAGCGACTGGCCCTACACGCCGGCGCCCCTCGCGCGCCAGAAGGCGCTCGCGCTCTTCGCGGGCCCGCACGCGTCCGCGCTCGAGGGCGCCCAGTGGAGAAACGCGGCCGCCCTCCTCGGCATCGCGTAGCCAACGGCTGCCGTCACGTGGCAGCGACGGCGCCGGCCGCGGCCCTTCTCGCCCAGCCGTCTGCGTCCGCAAGCGTTTCCGTAGCTGCCCCACAGTGGCAGCCTTCGCAATGTTGCGTTGCCGCACTTCGCGGTTTGTCCATAACTACCTGCGCTTTTTGCGCGCTCGGCGAAAATTGGCGACCGTTCAGCGTTATGGGTCTTGCGGAGTTTCGTTAACCAAGTGTTTCAGATGGTGGCTTTTGGGGAGCCAGTCCGTTCGCAAGAACGATTATGGTCGCGTACCGCAAGGGAGGTGCGCAGACGGCGCACCCGGTATGAGGAGATTCGAACATGGGCGTCAGCACGCTAGCAGAGGTAATTATTAGCTAGGTCGCGAGTCGGTGGCGAGCCGGCCCGCGGCCTCGTTCGCGGGCGGCTGACGCATCAGGTGGGGCCGCTTGGATGCTTGCCAGGCGGCCCCACTTTTTTGTTTGAATCCCGAAGGGAGCTTCACATGAACGGAATGCTGGTAATACTCGTTGCGGCCGTGGCGCTCGTCTGCGGCTACGCGCTCTATGGCCGATGGCTGGCCAAGAGCTGGGGCGTGGATCCCAAGGCACTCACGCCCGCACGCCGCATGGAGGACGACAAGGACTTCTCGCCCGCCTCTCGCTTCTCCGTCTTCTCTCACCAGTTCAGCTCGATCTGCGGCGCGGGCCCCGTCACGGGCACCATCGTCGCGATGATGTTCGGCTGGCTGCCGGTTCTGCTGTGGGTCCTCGTCGGCGGCATCTTCTTTGGCGCCGTGCATGACTTCGGTGCGCTGTACGCTTCCGTCAAGAACAACGGCAAGTCGCTCGGCCAGCTGATCGAGAAGTACATCGGCAAGACCGGCCGTCGCCTGTTCCTGCTCTTCAGCTGGCTGTTCTGCACCATCGTCATCGCGGCCTTCACCTCCATGGTCGCCGGCACCTTCGCCATGACCACCACCACCGCGGGCGCCGTCAACACCGCCAAGTCCTACGCCTCCGGCTGCGCCGGCACGATCTCGATCCTCTTCACGTTCGTCGCCATCGCCTTCGGCTGGCTGCGCCGCCGCTTCGACCTCAAGGGCTGGCAGGAGTTCGTCGTGGCCGTCGCCGCGATCGTCCTCATGTTCGCCGTCGGCATGCAGTTCCCCATCTACCTCAGCGCCAACGGCTGGATTGCCGTCGTGATGGTCTACCTGGTCTTCGCGTGCGCCATGCCTATCCAGACCCTCAAGCAGCCGCGTGACTACCTCACCACCATCATGATGGTCACCATGATCGTCTGCGCGGTCTTCGGCATCTTCGCGCTCGGCGTCAGGGGCCAGGCGACCATGACCGCCCCGATGGTCGCGTCCAGCGCCACCATGTCCAAGCTTGCCGCCAGCGGCCAGTACCTCTTCCCCCTGATGTTCGTCTCCGTCGCCTGCGGCGCGCTCTCCGGCTTCCACAGCCTGGTTTCCTCCGGCACCTCCTCCAAGCAGGTCTCTAACGAGAAGGACATGCTCCCGGTCGGCTACGGCGCCATGGTGCTCGAGTCCTTCGTCGGCGTCATCGCAATCGTCACCGCCGGCATCATGTTCAGCCAGATGAACACCGCCGGTACCGGTGCCCTCAACGCGGGCGTCGCCTCCACCCCGTTCCAGATCTTCGCCGCCGGCATCGCCCACGGCATGGAGACCATCGGCGTCAACAACACCGTCGCGACCGTCTTCATGACCATGAACGTCTCCGCGCTCGCCCTCACCTCCCTCGACGCCGTCGCCCGCATCGCCCGCAGCAGCTTCCAGGAGTTCTTCTACAGCTCCAACGACGCCGCCGCCGCCACCAAGGAGAAGGCCACCGGCGCCCGCAAGGTCATGACCAACGTGTACTTCTCCACCGCGGTCTCCCTGCTCGTCGGCCTCGTTCTCTGCTTCGGCGGCTACCTCAACATCTGGCCGCTCTTCGGCGCGTCCAATCAGCTGCTCGGCGGCATGACCATGATCACCCTCGCCGTCTTCTGCAAGGTCACCGGCCGCAAGGGCTGGATGCTCTACGTGCCCGTCGCCTTCCTGCTCTGCTGCACCTTCACCTCCCTTGCCATGAGCATCGCCAGCTGCTGGACCGCCGTCGCCACCTACGGCCTCTTCGGAACCATCCCCGCCACCGCGACCACCGCGGCAGCGCCCGTCCTTCTCACCAAGGGCCTCCAGCTGCTCGTCGCCGTGCTGCTCGTCGTCCTGGGCGTCATCGTCGCCTACAACTGCCTGAAGGAGTTCTTCACCGCCAAGGCAGGCTCCATGCCGGACGAGGAGCCCGAGTGGTCCGAGCTTGGCCGCAAGAACGTCGCGGCCGCCGAGGCCGAGGCCAACGCCCCCAAGGCAACGGCCGAGCCTCAGGTCCAGGCCTAGCGACTCAGG
>NZ_JBJEHW010000055.1:0-4504 GCF_051876455.1 Parafannyhessea sp. | reverse complement strand
CGTTGCTCATGATCTTCCTGACCAGCGCCGCGCTGTCGCGCTGCTTCTTCTGCGACTTGCCATTCCCTGCCAGGTGTACGTGCATGTTGATGAGGCCGGGCATGAGATAGCGACCCCTCAGGTCGTGGACCTCGCAGCCCGCGTATGCGCTCTTCTTGGATTCGGGCACGACGGCCTCGATGAGACTGCCGGAGGTGACGAGGACCATGCCCTCCAGCGGCTCCATGTCCTTCGTGCCATCGAGAATGGTTGCCCCGATGTAGGCGATGCGCGTGCGACCAGTCGTCCCCATGCCTCTTCTCCTCGTGGATAAGTGGCTTGGGCTGCGAGTCTAGCAAAACGATGTGCTTGGGTTGGGTGGGAATGCACCATCCAGTCCGTTCCTCTCGCATATGGAGCCGCGCAATGGCGCGGGGGCGATGCGGACCCGCGTCAGAACAGGCAGCCCTCGATCACGTCCTTGCCGAGAAGGGCATCCATCCATTTGGCGGGTATCGCGTCCATGCCGTAGGCAATCCCGGCCAGGCCACCGGCGACCGCGGCCGTCGTGTCCGTGTCATCGCCCAGGTTCACGGCCAGAAGGACACAGTCCTCGTAGGTCGAGGTGTTGCCAAGGCACCAGAGCGCGGCTTGCTCGGTATCCTTCACGAAGCCGCCGGAGCGGATGTCATCCTCGGGCACGCCGACCTGCTCCGAGGCGACCTCTGTCGGCATCGCGCCCTCAATCAGCCTCCTGGCAACGTGCACCATGCGCACGCATGCGTCGCACGAGGTGTGGTGCGCGTGGGTGATGGCGGACACGGCGCGGACCTCGTCGTCGGTCGCGTCGGTAAAGGCAAGCGGCAGGATCCGCATGAGCGAGCCGTTGCCGTTGTCGCGCCCACCTGACTGGCCTCGGCCCTCGTCCAGAGCCCGGGCCGTGCAGCCGCCGATGTCAAAGAGGCCGTCCACCGTGTAGGCGCCCTCGTGGTACCAGCGCTCGAACCTGCGGCGCATGTCCTCCACGTCCACGTGACCCGTCGCCCGGATGCTGTCGCATGTGGCCAGCGCCATGGACGTGTCGTCGCTCCACGTGCCGGCAGGCTGGTTGTGACTGCCATGACCCACCATGTCCGTGCAGGTAAACGATCCACGCGCCCGGAACTCGTACGGTACGCCCAGCGCATCGCCAACGGCCTGGCCGTACATGCAGTCGCGAAGAGTCGCTTTGGCTTTCATGGGATGGCCTCGATTCTGGGGGGTCGTCCTTCTCGCCTGCGTCGCGCGTGGGGAGAAGGACGTCCGCCGGTGTCGTGGGTGAGCCTTGCGCGCGGGGTGGCGCCTTGCCGACATTCTAGCTTCCGTGCTGGTGCGGTAACCGGGACGTTGCGGGTCCGCCCGAGCAGTTGCCTCGGGGCTACAATGCCACAAGCCGCGGGACTGCCGGCTGGCGGGCCTGCGGGATGCGGGCGAGCTCGAAAGGATCTTGGTGGACAGTCTCATCTTCAGCGTCAACGCGACCTTCCCCATCTTTCTCACCATGCTGCTGGGCATGTTCCTGCATCGGGTCGGGATGATGGACGACCGGTTTGCGGACTACCTCAACGCCTTCGTGTTCAAGGTGGCGCTGCCGGTGCTGCTGTTCCAGGACCTTGCGACGCAGGACTTCGCTGCCGCGTGGGACGGCCGCTTCGTCCTGTTCTGCTTTGTCGTGACGGCCCTGAGCATGGCGGCGATCACGCTGCTGGCGCACCTGGTGGTGCGCGACGTGCCGCAGCGCGGGGAGTTCATCCAGGCGAGCTATCGCAGCTCGGCGGCAATCCTGGGCATCGCCTTCATCCAGAACGTCTACAGGAGCGCGCCCACCACCATGGCGGCGCTCATGATCCTGGGCAGCGTCCCGCTCTACAACGTGTTTGCCGTGGTGGTGCTCACGCTCACCGCGGAGGGGGACGGCTCCTCTCGCCCGTCCGTGGGGTCGATGGCACGCAAGGCGGTTCGTGGCGTCATCACCAATCCAATCATCCTGGGAATCGTCGCGGGGTTTGCGTGGTCGCTCCTGCGCCTGCCCATGCCCAAGATCCTGGCGTCCACCGTCGGCAACGTGGCGGTGCTCGCGACCCCGCTGGGACTCATGGCGATGGGTGCGCAGTTCAGGTTCCGCTCCGCGCGGGGGAGCCTGGGCGTCGCCACCGTGGCGAGCCTCGTGAAGCTCGTGGGACTCGTTGCGGTGTTCATGCCCGTGGCCATCCACCTCGGCTTTCGCAACCAGCAGCTCATCGCGCTGCTCGTGATGCTGGGGTCCGCCTCCACGGTGAGCTGCTACATAATGGCGCGCAACATGGGGCATGACGGAACGCTCACCTCAACCATCGTGATGCTGACGACGCTTGGTTGTGCCCTTTCGCTCACGATGTGGCTCTGGGTGCTGCGCGCCGGCGGGTTCGTGTCCTAGGGTGCTCCGCCTTCGTGCTGGAGGCGGCGCGAGCTACCTCGTGAAGATGACGCTGCCCGCCTCCGTGGGATGGTCGAATATCACGACCTCGCACGCGTTTGTGCGGAAGCGCAGCAGCTTGGTCACGATCATCACGTCGCCCGCGGCGGACAGCGCCATGAACGCTCCGAGTATGGTGACGAAAAGGCTGCCGGTCGCGATGCCGAGCGCCATCGGCAGGATGCCAAGGAGAACCAGCGGGGCAAGTCCGCCTAGGACGTAAGGGCCGAGCTCAAGGGGCGTCTTGCACGTGCAGTAGGGCATGAGCATGAGGTACTTCCACATCATGCCGAACTCGATGTCGTGCAGGTGATTTTGAGAGAAGATCGCCCACGTGAGGCCATGTATCAGCTCGTGTGCGAAGACGAGGGCAAGTGCCACCAAGATCAGCGGCAGGCCAAGGTCCACCTCAAGCGAGTCCGTTGCCGTGGCTGGCGCAAAGGTGCGGTACAGCCAGAACGTGAGAAACGCCAACGGTACGGCGGCGACGATCACGACGACGTTTGCGAGGACGGGGCTGATGGTGAGGACCTCGCGTGCATAGCCAGTGGCGGCCATCCGGTCGCACACGTTCTGGAAGTGGTCGAGCCGGCGTTGCTCGGCCGCGGAGAGCCTGCGGTCGCTCTTGCCTGGACGGTCGGTCTTGGAGTGGCTCATGGCGTCGTCCTTTCACGGGCGGCAAGAAGTTGCCTAGAGTATACGGGGAAGCCACGTTAGCTTTGCGTTAGCTTTGGCGCATGGATTGCCTGTTTAAATATGCGGTATGGCGACTTGGGTGCGATTGGGGTGCCGTGACGATGAAGGACGATGAGTTCGAGAAGCGCGACGATGGTCCTCATGCGGACCTTACGGGTGAGGCCGCGGGCCTGCGCTGGCTGGGTGAGGCAGAGGCTGACGGCGGAATGGCGTGCGCGCGGGTGTATGGGGCCAGCACGCACCGGCTGTCCGAGGAGCGGATTCGCGAGGGCGCTCCCACGCGGGAGAAGGCGCGTCTTGCCGGGGCCGCGCTCGCGCGGACGCATGCCGCGGGTGCCGATTGGTACGGCTGTCCTCCTTCCGGTTGGAATGGCGCTGGTTACGCCATTGCGAACTCCGTTACGCAGGTGGTGCCGGCTGCGTCGCGGGATGGGGCAAAGACCTGGGGCGCTGCCTGCGCGCGCTGGCGCGTGATGCCCCACGTGCGTACGATTCGCGATGCCGGGCTGGTTGACGCGCAGGGCGCGCGTCTGCTCACGCACGTGGCCGACCGCATGGCCGAAGGCGGCTTCGACTCTCCGGAGCCTGGGCTCGTGCGGGGGCGGGGATTCCGCTGCTCGCGCATCCACGGCGACCTGTGGGCTGGCAACCTCCTTTGGGCGGACGAGGGAACGCGGGCGGCTGCAACGGGTGCGGCGCTGATAGACCCCATGGCTTCGGGTGGCCATGCCGAGACGGACCTCGCGATGCTCGCGCTCTTTGGCTGTGCGTACCTGGACGATCTGGTTGCGGCTTACGACGGGGTCTCTCCGTTGGCGGAAGGCTGGCGGGAGCGCGTGGGAATCCACCAGCTGGTGCCAGTGCTCCTGCACTGCGTGCTGTTTGGGGATGCCTACGTTGACCTCGCGCTGAGCATTGCGCGGCGCTACGCATAACTCGATCTTCTCGCCCTATGCGCAGCGCCTGGAGACGGTGACCGATGCGACTAGCCTTCCGGAGGCTCCTTGTTGCGCATGGCCTCCTGGGCGGCGCGCCTCGTTGGCTCCAATGCCTCCGTAAGCTCCTCCTCCGTGGGCAGGTACGTGACGTATGTGGAAGCGAAGAGTCCCTTTCCGTCTGCGAGTGCCGAATACTTTGCGACCGTTCGGTCGGAGCTTGAACAGAGTGTGAGCCCGATTGTGGGGTTGTCTCCCTCGGGGGCATACTTGGAGTCGAAGAGCCGGACGTAGAAGTCCATCTGTCCGACGTCCCTCGGGTTGAGTGGATGCGTCTTGAGCTCCACGAGCACGTGACACCTGAGGGTGATGTTGTAGAAGACGAGGTCCACGTAATAGC
>NZ_JBJEHW010000054.1:0-4530 GCF_051876455.1 Parafannyhessea sp. | reverse complement strand
CCATGCGGACTCCAATCCGGACCCCTTTTGGTCCAACTTTTTGTCCGCGACTCCAGGTCGTCAGCGTCCCACTCGTCCCAGTCGGGCGAGCCCTGCCCGTGGCCTCGGCCGTGGGCGGTGTAGGTGCCGTGTTCGCGCACCTCCTGTGTCAGCTCCTCCAGCCGCTTGCGTCGCCGCCCGAGCGAGCGCCACGCCGCCATGGGCGAGGACGCGAGCCTACGTTGCAGCGACGTGAGCGCGAAGCCCACGGCGTTCTTGCGGTCGGCGCGCACGATGGCCTCGGCGCGGTTGAAGCCCTCGCGCACATAGTCGCTCACGTGCTCGTAGAGCGCCTGCTCGGCTGGCGTGAGCGTGTAGGCGGCCGTGCGCGCCTCACGTATGGGGAAAAGCGGCTTGCCCTCGAAGGTCAAAAGCTCCTCCTTCTGCAGGCGCCGCATGAGCCCGTCGAGGTTGCGGGCGAGACCGGAGCGTGCCCCGCCCTCGAAGCGGTCGGGGTCGAGAAGCTTCATGAACTCCTGGAAGTCGGCCTCCTTGCCGTTGTGCGGCGTGGCGGTCATGAGCAGGAGGTTGCGCGTCGTGGAGCTGAGCAGCTGGCCCAGGCGGTAACGGTGCGTGTAGTCTACCTTGCGGCCGTTCACGTGCGCGGCCATCTTGTGCGCCTCGTCCACCACCACGAGGTCCCAGCTCACCTCGCGAAGCATTGCCTGCAGCCGCTCGTCGCGGGCGAGCTTGTCCATAGAGGCCACCATGAGCGGGATGTCGCGGAAGGGGTTGCCCGTGCGCGTGGAGTCCACCACGTCGTTGGTGAGCATCCGGAACTCGAGGCCGAACTTCGGTCCCAACTCGTCCTCCACCCACTGCTGTACGAGGCCGCCGGGGCACACGATGAGGCAGCGCTCCACCTCGCCGCGGATTATGAGCTCCTTGATGAGCAGCCCCGCCATAATGGTCTTGCCCGCGCCGGGGTCGTCTGCGAGGAGGAACCTGAGCGGCTGCCTGGGGAGCATGTCCTCGTACACGGCCGTGATCTGGTGCGGCAGCGGCTCGATGATGGACGTGTGCATAGCGAGTCGCGGGTCGAACACGTAGGAGTAGCGTATGCGCAGCGCCTCGGAGGCCAAAAGGAACGCGTCCGGGTCGGCGTCGTAGCGCCGCCCGGACTGCGCCGTGACCGGCCACACGTAGGCGAGGTCGTCCGGGTAGAGCGACACGGAGTCAAAGGAGCCGTCGAGCCGCTGGTACACGAGGTTGGCCGCGCTGCCCTTGGGTGTCACGGCCACGACCTCCACCACCTCGGTGGGGAGCACGCCCTCCACGCGCATTCCGGCCTTGAGCTCCCCCAGCCTCACCGCATCCCTCTCTCCGGACGAAAATCGACTGAATCAAATACTATCCAATATACCGTAGCGAGCTGCGAGCGGCCAGAAGCCCTCCGGCGGGGGCGCCGATAACCAGGCGATTGGCACCATCCGCGAGACGACCCCTTGCAATCCGCACGAGATTCCACCTGCCGCGATGCGACCACATGGCAGCAGCGGACGAGCCCACAAGCGCATTGTAGCTTCGGACAACGCACAGCAACCGCTCAGGACTCCTGATAACCAACCTGCGGCCCCCACGACGCGGAGAGGGTTACGCTACCGAGAGTCATCGGCTGCGCCGTCGGCGCATCTATACGCGCCTCAATGGCGGTGAGATAATGCCCTCGTAGGCATGCACTAGGAAGGTTGCAACATGACGGGATGGATGATTCGCGCGGGACGCGGGGGCGTGTACGCGCAGAGCTGGCTCGAGACCGGCACCATAGGCATTGGCTGGGACTTCGGCGGGGCGGATTTAGCCCGCATGCCAAAGGGCCGGATACGCGAGGCATACGTAGCTGCGCATCCCGGCGAGTCCAAGGGCAAGGTCAGTGCGGCGGTCTCCCAGGTCTATAAGTTCGCGCACGACATGGCCGAAGGCTCAACGGTCGTCATGTACGACCCCGAGACGCGACTCTACCACCTCGGCACGGTGGCGGGTCCCTGCATGCCGACGACCCAGGACGGCGCAACCTACGTGCGTACGGTCTCCTGGCAGGGCCAGGCCCAGCGCGACGCGCTCTCCACTGCATCGAAGAACTCCCTCGGCGGCATATCCACGATCTTCTCGGTCTCCGACGAGGTGCTGGCAGACCTGAGGCGCGCTGCGGTAAAGCCGTCCGAATCCCCCGTGGCGCCCGCCGACCAGGACGACGAGGGCACCGAGGAGGAGGCGCGCTACGCGACCTTCGACAACGGCATTGAGCGAATAAAGGACCGCCTTCTCGCCGTCGACCCTGACGACATGGAACAGCTCACTGCCGGGCTCCTGCGCGCGATGGGCTACCACGCCGGCGTCACGCCGAAGGGTCCCGATGGCGGCAGGGACGTCATCGCCTCGCCCGACGCGCTGGGCCTCGAGGTGCCGCGCATCATCTGCGAGGTCAAGCACCGCAAGGGCGCCATGGGGGCGCCCCAGCTCCGCTCGTTCATAGGCGGACTGCGCGGAGGCGATCGCGGGCTCTACGTCAGCACCGGCGGCTTCACAAAGGAGGCACGCTACGAGGCCGACCGTTCCAACATACCCGTGCGGCTGCTCGACCTCGACGGCTTCGCGCGCCTCTACGTCGACTTCTACGACCGCACCGACGAGGACGCCCGCGCCATCCTGCCTCTCGTCCGCATCTGGTGGCCGGCGTAGACTGCCATGAGCTATTGTGCGAGCATCGTCATAAGGGAAGGCGGGAAGAGCAGCTTTCACGGATTGAGCCTCTATAACCCGCTTCCATACCTGTTCCTGCGGCCTGGGCAGTTGAAGGCGTTTGCAGATTCCACCCGCTTCAATCTAAGCGGCCTCAATAGTGTTTGGAGCGAGACGGGCATCCTTATGGACGCAGATGGGAAGCAGCTGCTCTACTTCGGCAGCGATGACAGCACCTGGGAGATAGGGTTCCGCAAAGTGCTCGACGCCTTCCTTGAGCGCTCCCTCTGGCCGGGCTGGAATGTGCGGTTCTGTCCTCGCCATCTCGTGGACTTCGCAGAGGCGCTGGGGCTCGAAAGCCCGATGACGCCGTGGCTAGGTGATGCACCAGACCTCTATGATTTGAAGTACTGGATCGGCAGGGAGTCGCGTCTGGACAGTCTCAACGATGGCGAGATTTCGAGCGCGATCATGGTGAGAAAAGGCGGTGCGCATTACCTGCATACCATCGACTCCATGTACGTGACCGACATCCTCGATCATGGGGAGGAGCTTGTCGCGCCGCTTCTCAAGCCAGGCTTGGACAAGCTCGTTTCCGGCATCGATGGTGACGGGCTCTGCTCGTCCGCTCTCATCGACTGCGACGGTAGAACCCTCGCGTACTGGTACGTGGACGAGGACAGGCCGCCAGATTACTTCCGGCGCTTTTGGCCGGGATGGGAATTGGTTGACCTCCAAGATGACTATCAGGCGTTCTCTAAGGCTACGGATGGAATCGTCGCGTTCGACGAGTCGATAGACATGGAACGTGCCATTGCGGGCATACGCGCCTGCAACCATATCGACGTCTACGATGACAAGCCCACCATACCGCCCGAGAAGTTCGAGTCAATGCTGTCGTCGTTTCTGACCGGCTATCAGCCATGACGTGCAGGTTTGGGTTCATTTCTGCGAGGCTGTTTGAGTGGTTGAAGAAGCGTTCTAATCGTTGCCTTCCTTCGTCTTCTCATACCATCGATTCCGTTACTCCTCGCGCGTCATGAGACCTGTGGCCACCTCGGCAATGTCCTGCCGATTCTCCGAAGCCGTGTCCTGGACGATGCTGTCGTCAAAGATCACCGACACGTCGTCCTTGTCAGGCAGTTTGGTGCCCATTGACCGAACGCAGGCCATGAGAGCCCTCGACACGTCGCAGAGCGCCCGCTGAAGCGTATTCTCGTTCTTGCGGATATTGCGCATGAGGGCGCTGTTGTCAGATGAGACCTCCGTTGCCGTGCGCACGTACCCAACGTTGTCGGTGCCGAAGTAGTTGACGCCCCGGCTGACGAGATCTCCGAGCACGTGCAACGCGAGCCGAAACGCCTTTCCTTGGAAATCCGTCCTCAGTGTCGGTGCGAACTCGGTGATCGTGTCCTCGGTGCTCATTACCTTCCTGAACACCGTGCAGTCGCCCTTGCCGAACGGTATCGGCACCCGCCTGCCATCGGCGGTCCTCTCCTGGTCGAACATCACGTCCGAGAGGAACACGCGCATCTTGCCCGCGTCCACCTCGTTGATGAGCGCGTCGTAGGCGAGGTCCACCGACTGCACAGCGTCCACGGCGTCCGCGAACACGGACTGCCCGTAGGGCGAGAAGTCCACGCGCGTGTTGGGAACCGCCGGCCGCACGATTCCGAACGTCGGCCCCACGGAGCCCGTGCCGACCTCCTCCGCGACGCCGGGCACGCCCACGACCCGCCCGTCCTTGTCGAAGCAGACCGTGCGTATGCGATAGAGACCGTCGTCCCCCACGACGTGCATCTGCAGCTG
>NZ_JBJEHW010000053.1:0-4539 GCF_051876455.1 Parafannyhessea sp. | reverse complement strand
GACAAGGGCTACGGCTTCATCTCCCGCGAGGATGGCGACGACCTGTTCGTCCACTACTCCGAGATCCAGATGGACGGCTACAAGACTCTTGACGAGGGTCAGGCTGTCGAGTTCGACATCACCACTGGCCAGAACGGCAAGCTCCAGGCTTCCAACGTCCGTAAGATCTAGCTCAAACAGAAGTCGCTAAGGCGCAGGCATACGCCTGCGGGTGATTCGCGGTCCGTCGTGCGGTGCACGGTGGGCCGCGCTTTTTGTGCGCCCATGTTCCGGGCGGACGCGGGCCGTGCGGCCTGCGCGCGACGCTACGTGTACCATGGGATGCGATGCGGAATACAGACGATTGGGGGACCCGTGGCAGACGAGGAACTGAAGCGCGCGGCTGACGCGTACGTGGACGAGGTGTGGGAGGACGTCGTGAGCGACATCCGCACCCTGGTGAGGATACCCTCCGTGAGGGACCGCGAGGGCGCGAGGCCCGGCATGCCCTGGGGCAAGGCGAGCCACGACGCGCTGGTGGCGGCGCTCGGCATCGCGTCGCGCCTGGGACTCGACGCGCACGAGTGCGAGGGCTACATAGGCTACGCGGACCTCAGGGGCGCGTCCGACACCCAGATCGCGACCATCGCGCACACGGACGTGGTGCCCGAGGGCCTCGGCTGGACCGTCGACCCCTTTGACGTGACGCGTCGCGAGGGATACCTCCTGGGACGTGGCGTGCTGGACGACAAGGGCCCGTTCGTGCTGTCGCTCTATGCCGCGAACTTCTTTAGGCACCAGGTGGAGGAGACGGGCAAGCCCCTCCCGTACACGCTGCGCTGCCTCGTGGGCAACGAGGAGGAGTGCGAGATGGGCGACCTCAAGTGGTACCTCAGGCACTATCCGGAGCCCGCCTTCGCCTTCACGCCTGACGCCGACTTCCCGCTCATCTGCGGCGAGAAGGGCGTCTTCCACGGCCACTTCACGACCGGGAGGCTCGCGGACGAGCCGGGTGCGAGGATCGTGAGCCTCAACGCGGGCACCGTCGCCAACGCCATCCCCGGCCAGGCGGAGGCCGTCGTGCGCGCCGGTGCGGGCGAGCTCGAGCCGCGCGAGGGCATCGAGGTCGAGGAGCGTGCCGACGGGACGTGCCTCGTGCGCACGCACGGCATCGGAGGCCACGCCTCGCTTCCCGCGGGGACGCGCAACGCCATCGGCATGCTGGCGGACTACCTCCTCGACCACGGCGTCTGCAACGAGCCCGAGCGCTCGTTCCTCTCGCTCGAGCACCTGCTCTGCTCGGCGTCGACGGACGGCTCGTCGCTCGGCATCGCGTCCGCGGACGAGAAGTTCGGCCCCCTCACGTGCATCGGCGGCACGGTCCGCACCGTGGACGGCGGCTTCGTGCAGACGATGGACGCCCGCTACCCCACGTCGATCACGGACGCGCAGATTGAGTCGACGCTGGCGGACCTGGCCGCCCAGCACGGCTGCGCGTTCGGCGTGGACGGCGTGAAGGTGCCGTTCTACATCGACCCGTCGTCCGCGCCCATCAGGACGCTGCTCGACACGTACTCCGAGTACTCCGGCAGGCCCGCCAAGGCCCAGGTCATCGGCGGCGGCACGTACGCGCGCAACTTCAAGCGCGCCTGCGCGTTCGGCGCGAACGAGCCCACGGCCAAGCTGCCGAGCTGGGTCGGCCCCGAGCACGGCCCCGACGAGGGCGTCGCGGAGGAGACGCTCAGGCAGGCGCTCAGGATCTACATCGTGTCCATCGCGAGGCTCATGCGCCTCGACTTCTAGCCGGACGCCGCGGCCCGGACGGCAGCGCCCGGGCCGCCCGTCACGAGAGGTGGATGTCCCGCCAGTCCCACAGCAGGAGGTCCGCCGCCGCGCGGACCTCCTCCAGGTCCTGCGTGGGGTCGTTGGAGACGACGCCGCAGGTCAGCATGCCCGCGCCCGACGCGCTCCTGATGCCCGCCGCCAGGTCCTCGAACACGATGCACTCCCGGGGCTCCGCCCCCAGCCTGCGGGCCGCCTCGAGGTAGATGTCCGGCTTGCTCTTGGGGACGGGCACCTCCTTGCCGTGCACGCGCACGTCGAAGAGGGCGTCCATGTCGATGCCGCGCATGGAGTCGAGCACGTCGGGGTCGTTCGTGGTCGCGAGGGCGATGCGCACGCCGCGCCCGCGCAGCGCCTGTATGTACTCCTGCGCGCCGGGAAGCAGCCTCGCCTCGTCGCGGTAGAGCGCGCGTCCCATGGCGTTCCACTCGTCGCAGATCTCCCGAACGCTGTCGTGCAGGCCAAAGCGCTCGATCGTGTAGCGCGCGCCCGCCTCGAACCCCAGCGTCGACATCTTGCGCGCGTAGTCCTCGGGTACGGCATGGCCGCGCGACCCCAAAAAGGCCTCGTCCACGCGCTCCCACAGGCTCGCCGTGTCGGAAATGGTGCCGTCGAAGTCGAAGATCGCCGCCCCAAAGCACGGCGGCCACAGCCCTGCGGGCGCCTCGTGTGACGGAACGTACCCTGTCGAGCTCTGCACCATGTCCTCCAGACGTCAACGGCCCCGCGCGGGCGCGCGGGCGGCCGACGATATGCTAGTCTAACCAACGCGCGGCGCACAAGGCGCCGGCCGAGCAGTTCGGGTCCTAAATCCTGCTCGTTAAACCTAAAACCAAGGGAGAAGAACACATGCTCAAGAAGACACTCGAGGACTACCGGCTGCTCTTGCGAAACGTCCCCAGCACCAACGTCGCGCTGTTCACGCTCAGCGTCGTCCTCATGAACCTGCTCGCCAACAAGGAGCTCGTCTCGCTCCCGTACCTCGCGCTCGACTGCGGCATCACGCTGAGCTGGGTGTCCTTCCTCTGCATGGACATGATCACCAAGCGCTTTGGCGCCCGTGCCTCGATCATGGTCTCGGTCTTCGCGCTCGTCACCAACCTTGCCGTGGCCGTCCTCCTCTGGCTTGTGAGCCTCGCGCCCGGCCACTGGGGCGCCTACTACACGTCGGGGCTTGCGGCCGTGGACCAAGGGCTCAACGCCACCATCGCGGGCAGCTGGTTCGTGGTGTTCGGCAGCTCGGTCTCCATGCTCCTCTCGTCTGCCACGAACTCCCTGCTCAACCAGTTCATCGGCCGCAGGCTCGCCAGCAACGACGGCTTCGGCTCCTTCGCCAAGCGCGCGTACGCCTCCACGCTCGTGGGGCAGATTGTCGACAACCTCACCTTCGCCATCATCGTGAGCCACACGTTCTTTGGCTGGACGTGGGCGCAGGTCATCAGCTGCTCCATCACGGGTGCCCTGGTCGAGCTCCTGTGCGAGGTCGTGCTGAGCCCCGTGGGCTTCCGTGCGGTGCGCGCGTGGGAGCGCGACGGCGTGGGCGAGGAGTACCTGGCCGCGCATCCTACTGAGGGCGACGGCGCGCAGTCCAAGTCCGCCTCGACCGTGGGGGAGGCCTAGCGTGAGCGTGCTGGTCACGGGCGCGTCGGGCGGCATCGGCCGCGCCATAGCGGAGCTCTTCCTCGAGCGCGGGCACGAGGTCGACGGCCTCGACGTGCGCGAGGCGCCGTTCGAGCGCGCGGGCTACCGCCACCACGTTGCCGACGTGCGCGACGCCGCGGCCCTGCCCGACCTTCCCGCGCCGGCCGTCATCGTCAACTGCGCAGGCGTGCAGGACACCCCGGACGACATCGACGTCAACCTCAAGGGCACCATAAACGTGTGCGAGCGCTACGGCTTCGTGAGCATGTCCCAACCCACGCCGGAGCTGCGCTCCATCGTCAACGTGGGCTCATCCTCCGGCCACAACGGCTCGGAGTTCCCCCAGTACGCGGCCAGCAAGGGCGGCGTCATCGCGTACACCAAGAACCTGGCGCTCCGCGTGGCGCCGCAGGCCATCGCCAACAGCGTCGACCCCGGCGGCGTCATGACGGAGCTCAACCGTCCCGTCATGGAGGACGAGGCTCTGTGGTCGCGCATCATGTCGCTCACGCCGCTGCGCCGCTGGGCCACGCCCCGCGAGATCGCGGAGTGGGTCTACTTCGTGGGCGTGACCAACCGCTTCATGACCGGCCAGTGCCTCCTCATCGACGGGGGAGAGGCGGGCAACGCGGAGTTCGTCTGGCCCGACGTCACGGTGGGCACCAAGCGCACGCGGTAGCCCCGCATACCGTACGCGGAGGCGCTCGTGCCCAATGTTGCCAAAATGTTACACTACACAGATGTTGGACACCACACATCGCGCACCCATCCGGAGGTAGCCATGACAGACGAGGAACTGAAAGCCCGCGCCAAGGAGTTCGCGGAGAAGAACTGGGAGGCCATAGTCGCAGACATCGACTCCCTCGTGCAGGTCAACTCGGTCGAGGACCTGGATCACGCCGAGCCGGGCAAGCCCTACGGCCCCGCCCCCTACGAGGCGCTCTCCCGCGCGCTGGGCATCGCCTCGCGCCTCGGGCTCGACGCGCACGACTGCGACGGCCACATCGGCTACGCGGACGTGCCCGGCGCCTCGGCCAAGCAGATCGCGACCATCGGCCACACGGACGTCGTGCCCGC
>NZ_JBJEHW010000052.1:0-21618 GCF_051876455.1 Parafannyhessea sp. | reverse complement strand
AAGGACGGCTACCTCATCGGCCGCGGCGTGCTGGACGACAAGGGCCCCACCACGCTCTCGCTCTGGGCCGCCAAGTTCTTCGCGGACCTCGCGGCCGAGACCGGCAAGCGGCTGCCCTACACGCTGCGCTGCATCATCGGCAACAACGAGGAGACCAACATGGCCGACGTCGAGTGGTACCTCGACCACTACGACCAGCCCGAGTTCCTCTTCTCGCCCGACGCCGACTTCCCGCTCATCTACGGCGAGAAGGGCGGTTGGTCCGCGACCGTCATCTCCTCTGACGTGGCGGACGCCATTGTCGACTTCCAGGGCGGCACCGTCGGCAACGCCGTCGCCGGCGAGGCGACCGCGCTCGTGAGGCCGGGGGAGCGCAGGCTCGAGCCCACGGACCGCATCGACGTGGAGCCCGCGGAGGGCGGCCTGGTCAGGCTCACGGCCCACGGCATCGGCGCGCACGCGTCCACGCCGCAGGGCTCGATCAACGCCATCGGGCTTCTCGTCAACTACCTGCTCGACAACGACGTCTGCAAGGGCGCGGAGCGCGAGTTCCTCGAGTTCGAGCGCATCGTGTTTTCCTCCACGGACGGCTCGAGCCTGGGCATCGCGTGCAAGGACGAGTACTTCGACCCCCTGACCTGCATCGGCGGCACCATCGCCAAGGTGGGCGGGCACTTCGAGCAGACGCTCGACAGCCGCTATCCCACCTGCATCACCGGGGACGAGATCACGCGCCGCGTGGGCGAGCTTGCCGCCAAGTACGGCTGCGCCGTGCGCGTCGACCTCGACATGGTGCCGTTCCTGACCGACCCCAAGACGCCCGCCATGCAGACGCTCGTGAGGACCTACAACGAGTACACGGGCCGCGACGCGCAGGGCTTCTGCATCGGCGGCGGCACGTACGCGCGCCACTTCAAGGCGGGCGGCTCGTTTGGCCCCAACGACCCGGCGTTCCCCATGCCCGACTGGGTGGGTGCGGAGCACTCTGCGGACGAGGGCTTCAGCGAGGAGCAGTTCAAGCGCGCGCTGCAGATCTACATCGTGTCGATTGCGCGCCTGATGAGGCTCGACTTCTAGGCGCAACGTAAGATGCCGCCAGCGTTACGTGCGCAGGCGGAGGACGAGAAGGGCGGCGTGCCGGCTCGTGGCTGGCACGCCGCCCCCCTTGTCTGGCGGGTTGGGACCCCACCGGTTGCCGCCCGCGGCGACCCGTGGCTACTGGTCCGGCTCGCTTCCCAGCGAGTCCATCACGTCGAGCGTGACGTCGTCCTGGTCGAAGGCCGCGAGCACGCTCACGAAGTTCCTCGCGACGGGGAAGACCTCCGCGTCGACCGAGGCGCGCGTGCACTCCATGACCGTCTGGGAGACCTGCGGCGTGGGCGCGACGGGGATGTCGTGGTAGCCGAGCGTGGCCTCGACCTCCTCCTGGGAGAGGGGCTGCGTGAGCGGCCTGATGGCGCCCTGCTGGGGAGTGCCGCCCATGACCTGCGCGGGACCGACGTTGGCGGGCGCCTGCGCGTCCGAGCCCCCGTCCTTCTCGCCTGCGTCGTCCGCGGGCTCGTCGTCGGCTTCGGGTTCGGCGTCGTCCTGCTCTTCCTGCGTTGCGACCTGCGTGACCTGCGGCTGCTGGAGTCCCGCGACCTCCATCACCACGATGGGCGTGATGGAGGGCATGAAGCTCATGGCGCTCTGGTAGCACGCCTGCGCGGCCAGCACGTTGCCCTTGTTCCACATGAACGAGGCCATGCGATAGTAGCCGAGGCCGATGGACTCCGGGTCGTGCGCGTCGCGCAGGAAGCCCGTCAGGACGTCCTGCGCCTCGTCCACCTTGCCGCACTCCTCGAGGCAGCGCACGAGCTGGAGCACCGCGTGGTTGTCGAGCGGCGCGAGCTCCACGAGCCGGTGGGCGTGCGCGAGGGCCTTCTGCGGGTGGCGCAGCATGACCTGGGCCACGGACGCGTAGAAGAGCGCCGCAAAGTAGGAGTCGGGCGCGAGCAGGAGCGCGCGGCCGTCGGAGGCGTACTTGCGATTGTAGAGCGCACGGTCCACGTAGCTGCCGAAGTAGCGCCACACCACGCCCTTGCCGTCCGCATAGGCGCCCGTGCGGTCGAGGTGGGCGAGCACGGGCTCCAGCACGGCGACGGCGCCCGCCGCGTCGCGCTTGGAGAGGAGGTCGCGCCCCTGCTCCGCGGCGCGGCTCAGGGGGTCGCCAAACACGAGCTCGTGGCCTATGGCCTCGGGGTCCGTGGGGCCCGTGCCGCTCACCATTGCCTTGACCAGGCGCTCGCCCGCGTCGCGGACGGTGGGGTCGGGGTCGTCGCGCGTGAAGTCGATCACGGTGCGGACGTTCTTCTGGGTGGCGTCCTTCTCGCCCGCGTCCGCGAGGTGCAGCAGGATGTTGCCCGCCACGATCTGGCGGTCGCTCGCCTCCTCGATGCCCAGGCCGGACACGCTCTGCGTGCCGAGGGCGGCCGCGGCCTCCTTGGGGAGCCTGCGGGACGAGAGCTCCACGGGCATGAAGCGCCACGCGGGGCTGAAGCGGGCCTCGTCGAGGTCAGCGGTCTGCTCCACCGGTCGCAGGATGCCGTCCTCCACGCGCATGTTGGGGACGAAGGGACGCATGACGCGGCGCAGGTCGTCCACGTGGGCGAGGTCGAGCCGCGCGAAGCGCCAGCGGTCGAAGTCGACGCAGAGGTAGCAGCGGTGCGTGGTCGCGTTGTCCACGGTGCCCACGACCCACGCGTGCTTGATGCGGCGGGACGAGCGGAACGCCGTCGCCGCGAGCAGGATGGCGAGGCGCTGCGCGTAGGCCGATGCCGCCTTGCGGCGCATCTCGCGCGAGCTGTGCACGAGGCCGATGCCGTCCACGAGCATGGACGAGGGGAAGACCTGCTCGGGCGTGAGCGCCACCTGGAAGACGACGTTGCCGTCCGCGACGTTGGTCCTGAAGTGCTGCTCGAGCCGGTAGGGAAGCTGGAGGGACTCGAGCGCCGTCGCGATGGAGCGGCGCACGGCCCACTCGCCATCGGGGAGCTCGCCGGCCTCGAGGTCGAGCGGCTGGTTGATGGGCGCGGACTGCGCGCAGATCGAGTTGGCGAGGCTCTGCATGAGCCGGTAGCAGTCCTCCACGGTCGCGCGCTGCGGCTCCTCGAAGTACGCGCAGGCGCGCTGGGCCGCCGCGAGCGCGGCCTCGAGCTTGAGCACGCGCAGGCGTGCGAGGTAGCTGAGCTGCTCGTCCTGCACGCGGAGCCTGAGCGTGCCCGTGCGCGACGAGCGCGTCACGCCGATGCGGGGGAGCTTGACGTCCTTCTCGAAGAGGCCCGCCTCCACGAGCACGCGCGCGAAGAAGCGCTCGATGCCGCTGGGGGATAGCGTGGCCTGCGCCGCGGCCCCGGACTCGCCGTCCGCCTGCGCCATGCGCGTGCGGATGTCGCCCACCACGAGCTTGAGCTCGTCAACGGGGTCCGCGCTCGCCAGGAGCCGCTGCGCCACGGACTCGAAGTCGAGCTGCGACTCCGCGGGCGCCTGCGGGGCCGCCTCCGCCTGGACCGGGACGACCTCCACGGACCCGGCGGGCGTCGCGTCCGCGTCGCCCGTGTCCGCATCGGCGTCCGTCACGTCCTCCGCCTCCGGGCGGGAGGAACGGGGCGCCTCCGTCGCGGGCGCCTGCCGGGCCGCGTCCCCAGGCTCGGCTGCGGCCGAGGGCGCCGCGTCCTTCTCGCCCGCGGCGGGCTTCGTCACGTGCGCGGCTGCGGGACCCTGCGCCGCCGTCACCGTCGACGCGCCCTGGGCTCTGGCCCCGAGTGCTGCCGCGAACGCGCCCACGAGGGCCGCCGCCACGCACGCCACGATGGCGACGAGCGCCCATGCCACGCTGCCGAGCGCGACGGCGCGGATGGTCCCCACGGCCGCGACGACCGCGAGGACGACTATGGACGATGCGAGTACCCGCCTTGTGGGCGAATGGAAGAGAGCCATGCCTGAACCACCTAGGAACCTGATCGGTACGGACGACGCGCGTCCGGGACGTTTCTTCCAGTCTTCTTACCCAATGGCGGCCCGTCTGACGCGCGTGGCGGCCCTAGCAGCCCTCAATCTCCTTTATCTCCACCTCGTTGCCCCTCAGGAGGTAGGTCTGGTCGCTCCCGCAGTAGGGGCAGACGCGGCCGTATTGCACCGTGGGGTACGTCCTGCCGCAGTCGTTGCAGACGGTCACCGCGTCGATGCGCTCGATCCTGAGCTCGGAGTCGCGCAGGAGGTCGTTCTTCTTCTGGGCCCAGTGCCAGCAGTCCGCGAAGTAGTCCTCCAGGATCCCGGAGACCTCGCCCAGCCGCATCGTGACGCTGCTGATGCGCGTGAGCTCGTTCTCCCTCGCTATGTCGCCGAGCGTGTCCATCGCCGCGAACACGACCCCCAGCTCATGCATGGCTGCGCTCCCTCGCGTTATGCCTCGGCCCCACTAGGCCTTCCACTCCCGGACGGCCTCCCTCAGCCAGTCGAGCCACTCGTCCATGCCCTCGCCCGTCTTGGCGGAGAGGTAGATGATTCGCGCGTCGGGGTTGCGCAGGCGCACGTTGCGCTCGAGCTTCCGCTTGTCGAAGTCGAAGTAGGGCAGGGTGTCGACCTTGCTGATGAGCACGAGGTCGCTCACCTCGAACATGAGCGGGTACTTGAGCGGCTTGTCGTCGCCCTCGGGGACGGAGAGGATCATGACCTTCTTGCCGGCGCCCGTGTCGAACTCCGCGGGGCAGATGAGGTTGCCCACGTTCTCGATCACGACGAGGTCCTGCCCCTCGAAGCCCAGCTGCGCCAGTCCCTGCTCGGCCATCGCGGCGTCCAGATGGCACATGCCGCCCGTGTGGAGCTGGATCGCCTTGGCGCCCGCCTCCTGCACGGTGTGGGCGTCCACGTCGGAGTCGACGTCGGCCTCCATGATGGCGATGCGCATCTCGTCCGCGAGCGCGCGCGTGGTGGCGGAAAGCAGCGTCGTCTTGCCGGCGCCGGGCGAGCTCATGAGGTTGATCATCATCGTGCCGGCGTCGTGCATGCGCTGGCGCAGTGCCTCCGCCTCGCGGTCGTTGTTGGAAAAGACGCTTTCCTTTACCTCGATCACCTTGATTGGGTCCTGCATCTGGCTCCTCCTTCGGGCTTCCTTTTCCCCACCATGATACAGGAGCCGCCGCCGGGCAAGGCGTGCGGGTGCGCGGGCGTCCCCCTTGCCCGCGGCTCTGGCTTACCGCACGCCGAAACCACACCATACGCATAAAAGTTTGATTTAAGAGATTGCTGTGAGGATGCGCCATCACGCTATGTGGCGCCATGAATATCTGAGCCGCACGCACTTCTCACCTGCTGATATGCTGGGCGAGAAAAACGAGGAAACACACTTGAAACATAAATGTTGGGAGTGTACAACGGAGTTGTAAGGCACGCTGGCGCGTGCGGTCCAACCACATGTCTGGAGGGTCTATGGGAGCGTTCTCTGCGCAGACGGTACTGTTCATCACCTACACGATGCTCGGCTTCGTCGCGGCCTTGGCCGCGCTGATGGCGGTCGTGGGCATCGTCAGGTACGTGGTGCGAAAGGCACTTGGCAGGAAGGAGCCTGACCCCAATGCGACGACGTATCCGACCGAGGTCCCTCGCATCGCATAGGCGACGCGAGGTGGCAATGCCGACCGCGGACGAGGAAGTTACGTGACAGCCCCCGCAACCTGACGTGGTAGCGGGGGCTGTCCTTGTGTGGCGTGTCGTCGCGGGCGCTAGGCGTCGCCCAGCTCCGTTGGCCAGACGGTTCCCTCGGGCATCTTGGCGTTGCCGGACTGGATGGACGAGGGGATGGTGCTGTCGGACGCCATCAGCTCGTCGATGGTCACGAGGGTATAGCCGTTCTTCTGGAGCGCCTCGATGATCTTGGGCAGCGCCTGGACGTCCTGGTCGCGGTTGCCGCCGCCGTCGTGCATGAGGATGATGGAGCCCGACCTCACGTTCTGGAGGGCGTTCTCCACGATCTTGTCCACGCCGGGGAGCTTCCAGTCCTTGGAGTCCTGCGTCCACGTGATCGAGGCCGAGGCTATGCCCGCGGACTTGACCCATGTGGTCTCGCGGAAGTCGCCGTAGGGCGGGCGGAAGACCGTGGTCTCGACGCCCGTGGCGTCCGATATCGCCTTGAAGCCGGAGCGGAGCTCGGACTGGACCTCCGCGGCTCCGAGCGTCGTGAGCTGCTTGTGGTCCTGCGTGTGGTTTGCGATCTGGGAGCCCTGGCTGACGATGGCCTTGGCGAGCTCGGGGTACTGCCGCACGCACTTGCCCAGGCAGAAGAACGTCGCCTTGGCGTGGTACTTGTTGAGGATGTCCAGGTACTGCCGGGTGTACTTTTCGCTCGGTCCGTCGTCGAACGTGAGCGCCACGAGCTGCTTGCCGCCCTCGGGCACGGGCGTCCTGAGGTAGATCTCCGTGTCGGTGGCCTTCCTGGTCACGATCTCGGCCGTCTGCTTGGAGCGCCTGCCCCTGAGCACCTTGGCGCTGCCGGGCTTGCCGTAGACGCGCACGTACGCGATGGGCCCGTAGCCACCCTTCATCACGAGCTTTGGCGCCACGGACGTGGTCGAGGTCGTGTGGGGCTCCATGATGTCTTTGCCCTTGGCGAGCACGACCGTGTCGCCCTGGCTCACGCGGTAGCGCTCGCCCCGCCTGCCGGGGAGGGTCCTGCCGTTGACGGTAGCCGTGAACGCATAGCCGCCGCCCCGCTTGAGGACGTCGCCCTTCACGCTCACGAGGCTGCCGCGCCTGACCTTGAGGGAGAGCTCCCTTGCGGCGTCCTCGAGCGTACTGTCGACCCTGACCTGGTAGCTGGAGCCGTTGATGGTCACCGGCACCTTGCGGTTGCTCCACAGGTGCCAGGCGACCCCGCCCAGCACCAGGATGAGCGCGAGCGCCAGCAGCGCGGGCACCTTGCTCCTGCTGCTGCGGTCCTCGGTGGAGGCGGCCTCCTTGCGTCCGCCCTCGGCGCCACTCACGCGTTGGGTGGTGGGGATGTAGTACACCCCGCCCTCGTTCTTCTCGCCCTGCCTTGCCTGCCTCCGCCCCGCGTCGGCGCGGTGTCCCTGCGGGACCTGCCCCGCCTTGTGGCGTGCCGGGTTCGAGTTCTGCTCTGCCATGGTCACTGGTCCGTTCCAAGCTTCGTTTCGTGTGCCGCCGAACTAGGATAGCCACCTCGGGCGGCGCCGCACGCAGTCATAAAGTCTTCAGAGTCCGTCATGCGTTGGGCCGCAGGCGTCCTCTTACTATACGGGCGTGGGGCGCAGACCTGACCAAGAACTTGGGAAATCTTAAGGTTGATTCTGCCACGCTGTGGCATCTGCGGACGAGAAGCGCCGCGACCCTGGTTGGGGCCGTGGCGTGTGCGGGGGCGCTATGTGGCCGTCGCCCTCGTGCTAGCGGATCTTGCGGATGAAGAGGCCGCTCCTGAGCTTGGGCTCGAACCAGGTCGACTTGGGCGGCATCAGGAGCCCGGCGTCGGACACGGCCATGAGCTCGTCCACCGAGGTGGGGTACAGCCTGAAGGCCACGCCCTTCTCGCCCGCGTAGGACTCCAGCGCCTCGGGACCCTCGATGCCGCCCACAAAGCGGATGCGGGGGTTCGTGCGCGGGTCGTCGATGCCCAGGACGGGCGCGAGCACGCGGTCCTGCAGGATGGACACGTCGAGCGTGGCCACGGGGTCGTCCCCGAGCGATGCCGCCGCCTCGGGCGAGAGGGACATGGCGTGCCAGCCGTCGGCAAGGTAGAGGCCAAACTCGTGGCGGGCGGAGGGGGAGACGGGCTCCTCCTGTGCGGGATCGACCTCGAAGCCCGCCTCCGCGATGCGGCGAATCAGCTCGTCCGCGGAAAGGCCGTTGGTGTCCGCCACCACGCGGTTGTACGCCATGACCTTGAGCTGGCTCGCGGGGAAGAGGACCGCGAGGAAGCCGTTGTAGGGGGCGTCCTCGGAGGACTCGCCGCGCTTGGCCGCCTGCGCGCGGAGCTCCTGGCTCACGCGGACGGCGGAGGCGGCGCGATGGTGGCCGTCTGCGATGTAGGCGTGCTCCACGGTCGCGAAGGTGGCCTGGAGCGCCTCCACCGCGGCCGGACGGGCCACGCGCCACACGCACTGGCGCACGCCGTACTCGTCCGTGAAGTCGTAGAGCGGCTCGGCCGTGGACGCGAGGCCCACCAGGGTGTCGATGGCGAAGTTGTCCCTATACGTCAGGAAGATGGGGCCGGTCTGGGCGCCCGTCGCCCTGATGTGCTCCACGCGGTCCTGCTCCTTCTCGGGACGGGTGTTCTCGTGGCGGCGAATCGTGCCGTCGAGGTACTCGTCCACGGAGCAGGCGCACACCACGCCCGTCTGCGCGCGGCCGTCCTGCTCCAGGCGGTACACGTAGTAGCAGGGCGTGTCGTCGCGCAGGAGCGTGCCGTCAGAGGCGGCCTTGCGGATGAGCTCGGCCGCCTTGGCGTACACGTCCGGCGCGTACATGTCGTGGTCGGGGGAGAAGGACGTCTCCGGCCGGTCGATGGCCAAAAACGATCCCGGATGGGCCTTCACGTAGGAGGCCGCCTGCGCGCGGTCGAACACGTCATAGGGAAGCGACGCGAACGTGGCCGCCTTGTCCGGTGCCGGACGGAAGCAGCGTATGGGGTCTGCGCGCATGGGGTCTCCTTAGGTTGGGGCGTTTACCTGGTGATCGCGGGGACGATCTGCCTGATGCGGTACACGCCGGGGATGGCGCGCAGCGCGGCCATGGTCTCGGCGTCCACCGGCTGGTCGGTGTCGATAAGAGTATAGGCGCTGCCGTCCTGCGCCTCGTTGGACATGCGCTGGATGTTGGCGTTGGACTTGGCGAGGGCGCCCGAGATCTGGCCGATCATGTTGGGGACGTTCGCGTGCAGCGCCGCGATGCGGCCGCCCGTGTGGCACGGGCCCATGTCGCAGTCGGGGTAGTTGACGGAGTTCCTGATGGTGCCCTGCTCCAGGTAGTCCTTCATCTGGCTCACGGCCATGGAGGCGCAGTTGGCCTCGGCCTCGGCCGTGCAGGCGCCCATGTGCGGGGTGATGATCGTGTTGGGCATCTTGGTGGTCATGGGCGTCGCGAAGTCGCACACGAAGCGGCAGAGCTTGCCGGAGCGCAGCGCCGCGTCCACGGCCGGCTCGTCCACGATGTCGGCGCGTGCGTAGTTGAGCAGCATCGCGCCGTCGGACATGAGCGAGATCATCTCGGTGCCCATCATGTGGCGCGTGTCGTCCTTGGAGGGGACGTGCAGCGTCACGTAGTCGGCGTTGCGGCAGAGCTCCGCCATGGAGTCGACGCGCTTGATGTTGCGGTTGAGCTGCCAGGCGTGCTCGACGGAGAGGTACGGGTCGTAGCCGTACACGTCCAGGCCCAGCGCCTCGAGGGCGTTCGCGACCTTCGAGCCCACGGCGCCCAGGCCCACGACGCCGACCTTGCGCCCGATGGCCTCGCGTCCGACGAAGGCCTTCTTGTTCTTCTCGGCGTCCTTGACGATCTGCGGGTCATCGGCGTTTCTCTGGACCCAGTTCATGCCGTCGAGCGTGCCGCGGGAGTTCACGAGGATCATGCCCACGACGAGCTCCTTCACGGCGTTGGAGTTGCCGCCCGGGGTGTTGAAGACCACGATGCCCTGCTTGGCGCAGCGCTCGATGGGGATGTTGTTGTAGCCCGCGCCGGAACGCGAGATGCAGCGCACGTTGGGCCCAAAGTCCACGTCGCGGATGTCCGAGGCCCTCACCAGGATGGCGTCGGCCTTCTGCACGTCGTCGGTCTTCTCGTAGCCCTCGCCCAGCTCCGCGACGCCGTCGCGGGTGATGGTCTTGGCGATGTTGTCATATATCCTTACGTAACGCATGGTTTCTCCTCTGCGTGTGCTCTCTACCTTGTCTTGCGCTGGCGTGCCGGCGCCTGCCGGTCGCTAGGCGTCCGTGCGGCAGTCCGCCCTGTGGGCCGCCTCGAAGGACTCCATGTACGCGAGCAGTGCCTTGACGGCCTCCATGGGGACCGCGTTGTAGCAGCTCGCGCGCATGCCGCCCAGCACCCTGTGCCCGCCGACGCTCACGATGTTGTGCTCCGCGGCGCCCGCCACGAACTCCTTGTCCAGCTCCTTGGAGGGGCTGCGGAACGTGACGTTGGCGATGGAGCGCGAGTCCTTGCGCGCGATGGGCGAGAAGAGCCTGCTCTGGTCCAGGTAGTCGTACAGGAGGTTGACCTTCTCCCAGTTGCGGCGCTCCATGGCCTCGAGCCCGCCGGTGTCCTCCACCCAGTGGAAGACCTTGCCGCACATGTAGATGCCCCAGGTGTTGGGCGTGTTGAGCAGCGAGTCCTTGTCCGCCTGGATGCGGTAGCCCATGTAGGTGGGCACGATGTCGCCCAGCGCGGGGCCGTCGCCCAGCAGGTCGTCGCGGCAGATCACCACCACGTTGCCGGCCGGTCCGGCGTTCTTCTGCACGCCGGCGTAGATCAGCCCGTAGTGCTCCACGGGCACGGGGCACGAGAGGAACATGCTCGAGACGTCCGCCACGATGGGCACGTCGCCCGTCTGGGGCAGCTCACGCGTCATGGTGCCGTAGACCGTCTCGTTCTGGCAGAGGTAGACGTAGTCCAGGTCCTGGTCGACGGGGCCCTCGAGCCGCGCCGTGCGGTCGAAGCCCGTCGGCTCGCTCGTGGCCAGCACGTCGGCCTGGCCGTACTTCCCGGCCTCCTTTGCCGCCTTCTTGGACCAGTTGCCGGACACGATGTAGCCCGCGTGGCGCGTGCGCATGAGGTTCATGGGCACGCCGGCGAACTGGAGCGTGGCGCCTCCCTGCAGAAACATCACGCGATAGTTCTCGGGGATGCCCATCAGGCGCCTCAGCGTGGCCTCGGCGTCGTCGATGATCGACTGGAAGGCACTAGATCGATGGCTCATCTCCATTACGGACATCCCGGTGCCCTTGTAGTCGAGCATCTCGGCGGCGGCCTCCTTCAGGACGCTCTCGGGAATCGCCGAGGGGCCTGCGGAAAAGTTGTACGCGCGTGCCATCCAAACCTCCCAATCATCAAACTGCGGGCATCGCCCCGCCGCGCCCCCATGGCGCGGCATTTCGCACAAGGTTACCCTCTTCGTGTTTCAGGTGTGGAAACTAATTCCCACCGCGTGTAAGGGATATACCTGATGCCCACAATGGTCTTCGATATCCGTACATTCCTACAGTATTCCAGATGATTGGCGGCCCCGCCCGCATGCGGGGCCAGAAACGGGGGCAACGTGGACGAGAAGGACAACACCCGGGCGCGAAGCGCCAATGCGGCGCCGCGCGAGCTTCGCGAGGCCGACCCCAGCGCGCGCCGCGTGGTCGTGTTCGACTTCGACGGGACCATCGCGGACAGCATGCCGAGCATCGTGGCCACGGCGACGCGCGTGCTCACGGACTGGGGACTCCCCAAGGAGCGCCTGGCCGACGTGCCCAAGCTTGTGGGCCCGCCCTTCCCGCAGGCGTTCACCATGGTCTTCGGCCTGTCCGATTCGGACGCGCGCGAGGTGACCCGCCGCTACCGCGAGGCGTACGAGAAGATCGGCGCTGCGGCCTGGCCGGCGTTCCCGGGCATGGCGGGGCTCCTCGACGAGCTGCGCGCCGCGGGCAGGACGCTCGCCGTCGCGAGCTCCAAGCGCACGAGGCTTCTCAGGCGCGGCCTCACGGACCAGGGGCTGATCGGGCGCTTCGAGTTCGCGCTCGGCAAGGACTCTGACGCGCCGCAGACCAAGGCCCAGACGCTCGCCAAGGTGCTCGACACCCTTGGCGTGGGTCCCGACGACGCCGTCATGGTGGGCGACCGCTTCTACGACGTGGACGCGGCCACCGCGTGCGGGATGCCCTGCGTGGGCGTCACGTACGGTCACACGGCGCCCCGCTCGGAGCTCGAGCGGGCGGGCGCCTGCGCCGTGGCACAGAGCGTGGGGGAGCTTGGCCGCGTCCTTCTCGGCCGCTAGGGTCGCCCCTACCGGCGCCGTTCGCGGACCTGCGTGAATAGCGCCTGCTCGCCTGGGGTAAAGCAGTGCTATATCCATGCGGGTCCCGTCGGGCCCGCCCGTCGCGAAAGAGGGGTCGGCATGTCTGGTTTTGACGATTTGGGCGAGGGCGTACGCAAGCTCTTCCTGCTTGGCGTGGGCACCGTCGCCACCGGGGCTGAGAAGTCGACGGAGATCGTGAACAAGCTGGTCGAGAAGGGCGAGCTCACGGTCGCGCAGGGCAAGGCCGTGAACGAGGAGCTCAAGCACACGATCCACGATGCCGCCGACGGCTCGTCCGACGCCGTGCTGCGCGCGAAGCTCAAGTCCCTCACGCCCGAGCAGCGCGCCGCCTGGGTCAAGAACGCCCAGAAGATCGCCGAGGACCTGGACGCCGAGCCCGTCGAGGTCGAGGTCGAGGACGGCGACGAGAAGGACGAGCCCAAGAAGTAGGAGAGGGCAGCTCACTTGTCAGAAGAGACGGGCCAGGACCCGCAGCGCGCGTCCGGGGGCTTCGACATCAACGACATAGACGACGTCGAGTACCTCGGCAGGTGGTACGAGGACGTCTCGAAGGTGCACACCCGGGATGCCGGAACCATCGGCATCCTGGGCGGGCGCAGTGCGGACACGGGCCCGTATCGCATCACCCGTGCCAAGAAGGCGGCCCGCCTGAACGAGATACTGCGCATCGCGAGCCACTACGACGTGCTGCACGGGCTCACGCCGCAGACGCTGCGGAGCCTTCTGGAGGAGCTCGGCCCGACGTTCGTGAAGGCGGGCCAGATTCTCTCCATGAGGTCGGAGATCCTGCCGCAGAGCTTCTGCGACGAGCTCACGAAGCTCCGGACAAACGTCGAGCCGATGGACCGCGACCTCGTTCTGAGCACACTCAGGGCCGAGTACGACACCCCCATCGAGGAGATATTCGACGCGATCGACGACGTGCCGCTCGGATCGGCGTCCGTGGCGCAGGTGCACAAGGCCCGCCTCGTGACGGGCGAGACCGTCGCGATCAAGGTGCAGCGCCCCCACGTGCAGGAGATCATGGCGCAGGACATATCCATCATGCGCTCGCTCGCGAAGCACAGCGCGGCCGTGATGGGAGACGAGCAGGTCCTGGACCTCCAGTCCGTGGTGGACGAGCTCTGGCAGTCGTTTCGCGAGGAGACGGACTTCCTGGTGGAGGCCCGCAGCCTCGAGGAGTTCCGGCGCAACAACGCGGACTGCAGGTACGTGGACTGCCCCAAGCCATACCCTCGGCTCTGCACCGAGCACGTCGTGGTCATGGACTACGTCGAGGGCATTCCCATCGACAACACGAGGGCCCTCACGGCGGCGGGCTACGACCTGTCCGAGATCGGGCAGAAGCTCGTCGACAACTACACCTCGCAGATGCTCGACGACGGCTTCTTCCACGCAGACCCGCACCCGGGAAACCTCGTCATCCACGACGGCAAGATCGTCTACCTCGACCTGGGCATCATGGGCAGGCTCTCGTCCCACGACCGGAAGGCGCTCACGGACATGGTGTCCGCGGTGGCGATGCACGACGCCGTCGGCCTCAAGAACGGCCTCCTGCGCTTCTCCGTGTCCGAGCCCGAGCTCGTGGACCACCCCGGACTCCTGGCCGACCTGGACGCCATCCTGGACGAGTACGGCGAGGCGGACCTCTCCGACCTGGACATCGGCGCGTTCCTGAACGCGCTCATCTCGATGGCCCGCAAGAACGGGATCGAGCTTCCCGGGACCGTCACTATGCTCGCGCGCTCCCTGGTGACGCTCGAGGGCGTGGTTGACGAGTTTCTCCCTGGCACTTCCATGATCGAGATCGTGCGGGCGCACATCAAGGCGCACACGGACCCCGTGGAGCTCTCGAAGAAGCAGCTCAAGCAGCTGGCGCGCGAGTCCGTGAGCGCGACGCATGGGCTTCTGGACGCGGCGTCGCAGGCCTCGACCGCCATGAACATGCTGACGCGCGGACAGCTGAGGATGAACCTCGGGCTCGACGGATACCAGGACCCCATCGGCGACATGTCCCGCGCGGCGGACCGCCTCACCATGGGAATCATCATCGCGGGGCTCTTCATCGGGTCGTCCGTCGTGTACTACGCGCGCATCAAGCCCGTCGTCTTTGGCATACCCGTCATCGGGTTCTTTGGGTACATGCTCGCCCTCGTGCTGGGGCTCTGGGTCGTCCGGCAGGTGGTGCGCGAGAGGCGCCATCGCAAGTAGCCGGCACCCCGTCAGCCGTCTCCCGCAGGGGGATTGTGTGCCTTGGTTTCCATGCGTCGTCTGCTGAATAAGCGTCCGCTGAAAGTGGCAACATGGTTGTTGCAGGGCAAGCGCGGACGCGCGTCAGACGGCTAGCGACGGGAGGTCGCGTCACATGGACCAGGATCCCAGGTTTCAGATCGCATGGAGGGTGCCGGGAGGAGGGGAGAGAACCACCTACGTGTCCCGGCAGGTTCCCACCTTCGGGCCCGACTGCCGGGACCTGGACGTGACGGTCGAGCGCGACGGCGACGACGTGTGGCACGTCTGGGTGGACCCCGAGTACGACCTCACCGTGGAGAGCGCATCCGCCATCGTGTCCGTCGACCTCGAGCACGCCGACGCGCTGTACCTGAACGGCTACAACTCGAAGACCGACTCGTGGGAGCGCTCGCCACGCGCGGGCATGCGCGGGCTCTGGGGCACGCCCGGCTTTGTTGCGGACCACTGGGCGCTGGACGCCCAGGGCGACTACCGCTTTGCGGAGCAGGACCCGCGCCCCGGCAGGCAGCACGGAGAGGGCTACGGCTACGTGCGGAAGGGCCGCGCCGTGACGCTCTTTGGGGAGTGCCGCCCGGACACGGGGCTCACGTCGATATACGAGGACCTGTCCACGGGCTCGGTCACGCTCACGAAGGAGGGTCCCGTGCGGAGGCTCGCGGCGGGGGAGCGCGTGGAGCTCCTCACGCTGGTGGTCACGACGGGGACGCTCACGGACACGGTCGCGCGGTTCATGTCCCTTATGGGGGCAAGCCGTCGCCCGGCGCTGCCGATCGTGGGCTTCACGAGCTGGTATCGCCACTACGAGGACATAGACGAGCCGACGCTCGAGAGGGACCTCGTGGGCGTGGCCGACGTCCTTCTCGCCCAGCCGCTCGAGGACGTGCTGCCCGTGTTCGCGGTCGACTACGGCTACGCGCGTGCGGGCGACTGGCTCGAACCCGACCAGAGGCGCTTCCCGCGGGGCATGGGCGCCCTGGCGACGTCCGTGAGGGCCTCCGGGCTCGTGCCCGGCATCTGGATCGCGCCCTTCGTGTGCGAGAAGAACTCCAGGACATATGCGAACCATCCCGACTGGCTGCTTCGCGACGCGGCCGGCCGTCCGGTCAAGGTGGGCTCGCGCTGGGGAGGGACCTACGCCCTGGACACCAGGAACGACGAGGTCAGGGAGTACGTGAGGAGCGTCCTGGGCGTCGTGACGAGCGACTGGGGCTACGGGCTCCTCAAGCTCGACGGGCTCTTCGCGGCGGCCATGCTGCCCCACGACGGCATGAACCGCGGGCAGCTCATGGCGGACGCGCTCGACCTGCTGCGCTCCGCCGTGCCGGAGGGCACACCGCTCGACTTCTGCGGGGTGCCCGTCATGAGCGCGATCGGGCGCTGCGAGTACTGCCGCGTGTGCTGCGATGTGGGCCTCGACTGGGATGGCAGGCCCCACGAGCGCCTGCTCGGCCGGGAGCGCGTGAGCACCTGGAACGCCCTTCGCGACATCCAGGGGCGCTCGCACCTGTGCGACGTGGCGTTCCTGGCCGACCCAGGCGTCTACTTCCTGCGCCGCGACGTGGCGTTCACGCACTCGCAAAGGACGCGGCTGGTCTCGGCGGACGCGCTGCTCAGCGGCGCGCTCGTCACGTCCGACGACATGGGCGCCTGGGACCAGAGGCAGTGCTCCATCTTCAGGAACGCCCTCGAGACCTTTGTCCAGCGCAACAGGGAGCGCGGCGTGACGCAGGTGGCGGTTCCCGGAGAGGTGGAGGTGGACACATCGTCCGAGCCCGTGGCGGAGTCCCAGGATGCCCAGGACACGACGGAGCGGGACGCGGACGAGTGCGAGGCAGAGAGCGTGGCGCAGCGCGCGAAGGCCGAGGAGACCCAGGTCTGCGACGACGTCTCGGTGACGCGCGAGGTGCCCGTGCCCGGCCTCGACGTGACCGTGATCGACCGGCCGCTGATGGCGGCGATCGAGGCGGGCGGCATCGAGGTCCCCAAGGAGCTTGAGGTTCCCAAGGAGCTCTCCGAGGGCGATGAGCCTGAGGAGAAGGACGACTCCGTGGCCGAGGGCGAGTCTGGGGAGGAAGCCAAGGCTGAAAGCGAGTCTGCGGACGACGCAGAGGTCGCGGGCGAGCCTCAAGCCATTAACGAGTCGGCTGAGGACGCAGGTGCCCAAGATGACGAGGGCGAGAAGGCTGAAGAGACGCGCCCCGCAGGCGTCGACGACCCGACGGTGCTCGCGCCGCCCATGGACGACGAGACGGCGCAGGGCGAGACCGAGGTGTACGTGATGACGCCGGACGACATCGAGGCCGCGTGTGCCGAGACCGTCGACGAGGGGACGACCGAGGCCTAGGGGTCGGGTTCGACATAGGGAATCGGACGAAGCGAGCGCCCGCCTCCGCCTGCCAACGTGGCTCGACGGGGGCGGGCGCCCTTCTCGTCCGTGGGACGTTTTTCAGTCGACCATCTTGATGCTGCTGATGACGGGCTGGTTCTCCTTCGCGACCGTGCCGTTGCTGTCCTCGACCGGCGTGTCGTCGCAGATGGCGTCGACGACCTCCATGCCCGAGGTGACCTTGCCGAAGGCGGCGTACTGGCCGTCGAGGTTGCTCGAGTCCTCCTGCATGATGAAGAACTGCGAGCTGGCGGAGTCGTAGTCGTTGGAGCGGGCCATGCTGATGACGCCGCGCTTGTGCTGGATCGCGTTGGTGACGCCGTTGGCGCTGAACTCGCCCTTGATGCGCTGGCTGGAGCCGCCGGTGCCGTCGCCGTTGGGGTCGCCGCCCTGGATCATGAAGCCCTTGATGACGCGGTGGAACGTGAGGCCGTCGTAGAAGCCCTCGTTGACGAGCCTCGCGAAGTTGCTGACCGTGATGGGCGTATTGGTGGCGTTGAGCTCGAGCGTGATCGTGCCCTTGCCCTTGACGGTGATCGTCGCGTGGTGGATGCCGGAGGAGTAGCCGTTCTTGAGAGGCTTGGTGAGAACGGACGTGCCGTCCGAGCTTGAGGAGTCGTCCTTGCCGGAGGACGCGCTCGAGGACGAGTTGTCCGTGCAGGACGCGAGTATGAGGGTCGCTGCGGCCGAGGCGAAGGTCGCGAGGAAGCAGCGACGGGTGATGTGGTCGTGGCTCATGGGTTCCTTTCCTTGGGGGGAGGGCAATGCGGTCCTCAGTGTGCTTAGCAAGCCCCCAAAGGTGCGACTCGATGTGTCAACGGACCATATCATACCAATTCTTTAAATAGTTCTTCAAACGGGCTGGCAAACGGGGGAGTTGGGGGCCCATGCGGTGCCCTTCTCGTCCGCGTTAAGGGGGAGAAAAGAGGGACGCGCCGGCCTGGTGGACCGACGCGCCCCCGCGTGCGTGGGATGTTGTGCCCGGGCTACTCGAGCTCGAACGCACCCGTGTAGAGCTGGTAGTAGGTGCCCTTCTGGGCGATGAGCTCGTCGTGGGTGCCGCGCTCGATGATGCGGCCGTGGTCGAGGACGATGATCACGTTGGCGTTGCGCACGGTGGAGAGCCTGTGCGCGATGGCGAACGTGGTACGGCCGTACATGAGGGCGTCCATGCCCTTCTGCACGATGGCCTCGGTGCGCGTGTCGATGCTCGAGGTTGCCTCGTCCAGGATCATGACCGGCGGGTCGGCGACGGCGGCGCGCGCGATGGAGATCAGCTGGCGCTGGCCCTGCGAGAGCTGCGCGGCGTTGTCCGTGAGCATCGTGTCGTATCCCTCGGGCAGGCGACGGATGAAGCTGTCCGCGCCGGCGAGCTTGGCGGCGCCGATGCACTCCTCGTCCGTGGCGTCCAGGCGACCGTAGCGGATGTTGTCCATGATGGTGCCCGTGAACAGGTTGGTGTCCTGCAGGACCATGCCCAGCGAGCGGCGCAGGTCCGGCTTCGCGATCTTCTCGATGTTGATGCCGTCGTAGCGGATCTTGCCGTCGGAGATGTCGTAGAAGCGGTTGAGCAGGTTCGTGATCGTGGTCTTGCCCGCGCCCGTCGCGCCGACGAACGCGACCTTCTGGCCCGGCTTGGCGTAGAGCGTCACGTCGTGCAGCACCTGGTGGCCCGGCGTGTAGCCGAAGTCGACGTGCTCGAGGCGCACGTCACCCGCGAGCGGCGTATATGTGACGGTGCCGTCGTGGTGCGGGTGCTTCCAGGCCCAGAGCTCCGTGCGCTCGGAGGTCTCGACCAGCTCGCCGTTCTCGTCGCGCTTGGCGTTGACCAGGTGCACGTAGCCCTCGTCCTGCTCGGGCTCCTCGTCCAGGAGGCCGTAGATGCGCTTGGCGCCGGCGAGGCCCATGACGACGGCGTTGATCTGGTTGGAGATGCCGCCGATCTGGCCCGAGAACTGGCGCGTCATGTTGAGGAACGGGACCGCGACCGCGATGGAGAGCGCCATGCCCGAGATGGAGGGGTTGGGCGCCTTGAGGGAAAGGAGGATGCCCGCCGCGACGGCCACGATGACGTAGAGAAGGTCGCCCATGTTCATGAGGATGGGCATCAGCGTGTTGGAGTAGGCGTTGGCCTTCTCGGAGGCGTCCTCGAGCTCATTGTTGAGGACGTCGAAGTCGGCCTCGGCCTGGCGCTCGTGACAGAAGACCTTCACGACCTTCTCGCCGGCCATGACCTCCTCGACGTGGCCCTCGACCTTGGCGATGGTTGCCTGCTGCTTGATGAAGTTGCGCGCGGACCGCGAGCCGAAGTACTTTGCAGCTGCGGCCATGACCAGCGCGCCGAGCACGACGACGAGCGCCATCGGGATGCTGTACCAGAGCATGACGAAGAACACGACGATCATGATGGTGAAGGTGAGCGCAAGGTTGGGGATGCTCTGGGAGATCATCTGGCGCAGCGTGTCGATGTCGTTGGTGTAGTAGGACATGACGTCGCCGTGCTGGTGCGTGTCGAAGTAGCGGATGGGAAGCTCCTGCATGTGGTCGAACATCTGGCAGCGGAGCTTCTTGAGGGAGCCCTGCGTGATGATTGCCATGGACTGGTTCCAGAAGGCGCAGCAGGCGAGGGCGAGCACGTACATGACGATGAGCATGCTCACGTTGGCAAGGATCGGCCCCTGGGCCCCGCTCCAGTTGCCGGAGCTCCAGTACTTCTCGATGATGGAGAGGCTTCGCTGGATGAACACGTTCTGCATGCCCTGGCACACTCCCTGCGCGAGAACGGCCAGCAGTGTGGCGGGTACCAGGACGGGATAGAACCTGAGCAGGTCGTGCAGGAGCCTGCCGACGGTCCCGCGCCTGCCGCCGCTCTTGCCATTAGTCGTTGCCATGGGTCGCCTCCTTCTTGTTGAGCTCACGGTCGTCGTGGGACTTCTTGTTCTGGGACAGGTACACCTCGCGGTAGATCGCGTTGCGCTCGAGCAGCTCGTCGTGGGTGCCGATGTCGTTTATGGTGCCGTTGTCCATCACCACGATGCGGTCGGCGTCCTCCACGGAGCCCGTGCGCTGGGCGATGATGATCTTGGTCGTCTCGGGCAGGTAGCTGCGGAGTCCCTCGCGGATCATGCGGTCGGTCTTCGTGTCGACGGCGCTCGTGGAGTCGTCCATGATCAGGACCTTGGGGTGCTTGAGAAGGGCGCGTGCGATGCACAGGCGCTGCTTCTGGCCGCCCGAGACGTTGGTGCCGCCCTGGTCGATCATGTAGTCGTACTTGCCAGGCAGGTTCTGCACGAACTCGTCGGCGCAGGCGAGCTTCGAGGCCTCGAGTACCTCCTCGTCCGTGGCGTCGGGGTCGCCCCAGCGCAGGTTCTGGGCGATGGTGCCCGAGAAGAGCACGTTCTTCTGCAGCACCATGGCAACCTGGTTGCGCAGGGTGTCGAGGTCGTACTCGCGAACGTCCCTGCCGCCCACGCGGACCGTGCCCTCCGTCGCGTCGTACAGGCGCGGGATGAGCTGCACGAGGCTGGACTTGGACGAGCCGGTCGAGCCTATGACGCCGATGACCTCTCCGCTCTTGATGTGGAGGTCGATGTCGTGCAGCGCCTCGTGGTTGCGGTCGCCGGAGTAGGAGAAGCCCACGGCGTCGAAGTCGATGGAGCCGTCCGTCACGTCGTACACGGGGTCCTTGGGCTCGTTGATGGTCGTGGTCGCGTCAAGCACCTCGCAGATTCGGACGGCGCCCTCCTCGGCCATGACGATCATGCCGAAGATCATGGAGAGCATCATGAGGCTCATGAGGATGAGGAAGCCGTAGGTGAACAGCGAGGAGAACTGGCCAACGTCGATGAGCTTGCCACGGGTGCTGATGATGGCATACGAGCCGAAGTAGATTACGAAAGCAAACACCACGTAGATGCAGAAGTTCATGATTGGGGCGTTCAGGGCCAGGATCCTGTCCGCGTGCGTGAAGTCCTTGCGGACCTCCTCGGCGGCCTTCTCGTACTTGGCCTTCTCGTAATCCTCGCGAACGTAGCTCTTGACGACGCGGATGCCCTCGAGGTTCTCCTTGGCGGAGTCGTTAAGGGCGTCGTACCTCTTGAAGATGCGCTTGAAGATGGGGTCGACGGTCCTGATGATCTTGATGAGCGCGAACGCCAGGATGGGAACCAGGATCACGAACACGATCGAGAGCCATCCCGCCATCATCCAGGCCGCGATGAACGCCATGACTACCATGAGCGGGCAGCGGATGGCCGAGCGGATGAGCATCATGTAGGCCATCTGGACGTTGGTGACGTCGGTGGTCATGCGTGTCACCAGCGAGGAGCTCGAGAATGAGTCGATCGTCTCGAACGAGAAGGTCTGGATGTTCGCGAACATGTCGTGACGGAGGTTGCGCGCGAGGCCCGCGGAGGCCTGGGAGCAGGTAACTCCCGCTCCGGCACCAAAAGCCAGCGATGCGATGGCCATGAGCGCGAGCACGGCGCCGGACGAGATGATGCTCGACAGGTTCGCGCCGTTACGCACGGTGTCGATGAGGTTGGCGGTCATGAGCGGAATCATGACCTGGAACAATACCTCGCCTGTCACGAGGAACGGCGTGATGATTGCCGGCTTCTTGTACTCGCGGACGCTGGCTCCCAGTCTCCGAATGATTGCACCCCAGCTTGCGGTGCGCTTTGTCGTCTCTCGGCGTGCCGCTGCCGACGAAGCTCCCTTAGGCATGTTGGCACCTCTCTCCTCTCTCGCCACCGGGCATCCAGTGGTCGCGGACGCGGTCCAGAAGGGACAGAAGCTGCTCGGCCTCGTCCTGGCTCAGGCATGAGAACGCCTCGCTCTCAAAGTGCCTGCGGCCCTCGTCGATCTGGGCTGCCTTCTTTCTTCCCGCCTCGGTCATCTGGATGTCCATCTGTCT
>NZ_JBJEHW010000051.1:0-22023 GCF_051876455.1 Parafannyhessea sp. | reverse complement strand
GCTCCTGCCGTTCAACGTGCTCAAGGTCGTCATCAACGCCGTCGTGACCACGCTCGTCTACAAGCCGGTCACCAAGGCGCTCGGGAACTAGCGCCTTGCAGCCAAGCGCAACCATAGCCCGCGGCGACGCCGCGGTCAGCCTCTCGCACGTCAGCCTCCACTTCGAGACTGACGTGCAGGCGCTTGTGGACGTGAGCCTCGAGGTCGCGCCGGGCGAGCGGCTCTGCGTGCTCGGGCCCAACGGCTCGGGCAAGTCCACGCTCGCGTCGGTCATCTGCGGGCTGCTCGCGCCGGACGCCGGCTCGGTCACGCTCGTGGGCGAGCCCGTCATGCGCGAGGGCAAGGTCGACTTCGCGGCGTACCGCAGGGCGCGCCGCGAGCTCGGCCTCGTCTTCCAGAACCCGGACGACCAGCTCGTCACGACCGTCGTCGAGGAGGACGTCGCCTTCGGCCCCGAGAACCTGGGCGTCGACCCCGCCCAGATCGGCGAGCGCGTCCGCCGCGAGCTCCACCGCGTCGCCATGCAGGACTACGCCAAGGCGGACCCCACCAGGCTCTCCGGCGGCCAGAAGCAGCGCGTCGCCATCGCCGGGGCCCTGGCCATGGAGCCGTCCGTCATCGTCTTCGACGAGCCGGGCGCCCTCCTGGACGTCCGCGGGCGCCGCTCGATCATGCGCGTGATGGACGCCCTCGCGCGCGACGGCATCACGCAGGTGCACGTCACGCACTTCATGGAGGAGGCGTTCGCGGCCGACCGCGTCATCGTGCTCGACCGGGGCCGCATCGCGCTCTCCGGCACGCCGGACGAGGTCTTCTCGCACGAGCGCGAGCTCCGTGCCCTCGGCCTCGAGCCGCCCTTCGCGGCGCGCCTGTCCGAGCTCCTTCGCACGCGCGGCGTCGACGTCCCCTGGACCTGCGACGCCGACGCACTCAGGGCCTCCATCGCCTCCGCCTGCGCCACGCCGCACGCCCACGCGGGCGAGAGGGACGCGGCCCCCGCGCCAGCGGCCCTGACTCAGTCCCAAACCCAGGCTTCGGCCCAGGCCCAAGCCACCGTCGGGGACCCGGCCGTCAGCGTGGAGGGCGTGTCCTTCTCCTATGCCGGGTCATCCGCGACACGGGGTGGCGCCGGCGCGAGGGGCGCCCTCGACGACGTGAGCCTTTCCGTGCCGAGCGGCTCGCTCACCTCCATCGTGGGCCAGACCGGCTCCGGCAAGTCGACCCTCGCGCGCCTCATGTGCGCGCTCGACGCACCCGACGCGGGCCGCATCGTGGTCGGCGGCGTCGACACGCGGCCGCGCAAGGCGCGCCGCCTCGTGCACCAGCGCATCGGCTACGTCATGCAGCACCCCGAGCGCCAGCTCTTCGCGGAGACGGTCTGGCAGGACGTGTGCTATGGCCCGCGCAACCTCGGGCTGGACGATGCCGAGGTCACACGCCGCGCCAGCCGCGCGCTCGAGCTCGTGGGCCTCTCGGGCAGGGAGAAGGTCTCCCCCTTCGAGCTCTCCGGCGGCCAGCAGCGGCTCTGCGCCATCGCCGGCATCCTCGCCATGCGCCCGCAGGCCCTCGTGCTGGACGAGCCCACCGCCGGCCTCGACCCCCGCGGCCGCGCGGAGCTCCGGCGCATCCTGTCCGACCTCCGCGCGCACGGCGTCACGATCATCCAGGTCACGCACTCCATGGAGGACGCCGCCCGCTCCGACCAGGTCGTCGTCCTCAACAACGCACGCCTGCTCATGGCGGGCACGCCGCAGGAGGTCTTCACGCCAGCCCACGCCGGGCTGCTGCGCGAGTGCGGGCTCGGCCTCCCCGCCCCGCTCGCCTGGGCGATGGCGCTCCGCGAGCGCGGCGTCCCCCTCGACCTGAGTCACGACTCCGCCCCGCTCACGACGGAGGCGCTGGCCGACGCGCTTGCCGCGCTCGGCGGACACGACCGGGGAGGCGACTGATGGCCCTTCGCATCTCCATGGGACAGTACGTCCCCCGCGACTCCTGCATACACCGCCTCGACCCGCGCGCCAAGGTGGGCGCCGCGCTCGCGGTCATGATCACGGTCTTCTTCGTGCAGACGCCGGTGCAGCTGGCGCTCGCGCTCGCGTTCGCCGCGGCCGTGCTCGGCCTCTCCAAGGTCCCCGTGCGCCAGGCGCTTCGCTCCGTGAGGCCCCTCGTGGTCATGCTGTTCCTGCTGGGCCTCTTCAACCTCTTCTACGTGCGAGAAGGACGCGTGCTCCTCGCCCTGGGGGCCCTCCGGATCACGGCGGACGGACTCTGGTACGCCATCTGCTACCCGCTGCGCTTCACCGTCGCGGTGCTCATGGGGGCGCTCATGCTCTTCACCACCACGCCCACCCAGCTCACGGATGCCGTGGACGCGTGCCTGGCACCGCTCTCGGCCTTGGGGCTGCCCGGGCACGAGCTCGCCATGGTCTTCTCGCTCATGCTGCGCTTCATCCCCACCATCGCGGACGAGGCGCAGGCCATCGTCGACGCACAGGCGGCACGCGGCGGTGCCGTGGGCGAGGGTTCGCTCGCGCACCGCGTGCGGGCCATTGGCCCCGTGGTGGTCGCCCTCCTGGCAAGCTCTGCCCACCATGCCGAGGGCCTCTCGAGGGCGCTCGACGCCCGCTGCTACGAGGGCGGCGCGGCGCGCAGCCACTGGCACCCGCTGCGCATGGGTGCGCGGGACTGGCTGGCCCTGGCCGTCTGCGCGGCGTACGTGGTGGTCCTTCTCCTCCTGGGCACGCTATAAAAAGGTGCCCCGCACCCTGGGGATGCGGGGCCTCCGTGCGCCTCCGCGCCTACGCGAACTGGCTCCTGTAGAGCTCGGCGTACGTCCCGCCCTTGGCGAGGAGCTCTTGGTGGGTGCCCTTCTCCACGATGTTTCCGTGGTCCATCACGAGGATGAGGTCCGCGTCCACGATGGTCGAGAGCCTGTGCGCGATCACGAAGCTCGTGCGCTCCTCCATGATGGCCTCCATGGCGCGCGTGATGTACTGCTCGGTGCGCGTGTCCACGCTCGAGGTCGCCTCGTCCAGGATGAGGATGGCCGGGTCCATGAGCATGGCCCGCGCGATCGTGAGCAGCTGGCGCTGCCCCTGGCTGATGTTCTCGGCATCGTTCGCGAGCACTGTGTCGTACCCGTCGGGCAGGGTGCGGACGAAGTAGTCGACGTGCGCGGCCCTTGCGGCGGCCTCGACGTCCTCGCGCGTCGCGTCGCTCCTGCCGTAGGCGATGTTCTGGGCGATGGTGCCCTCGAACAGCCATGCGTCCTGCAGCACCATGCCAAACTGCCGGCGCAGGTCCGCGCGCGTGAGCCTCCGCGTGTCGACGCCGTCGAGCGTGATACGGCCGCCATCGACCTCGTAGAAGCGCATGAGCAGGTTGATGAGGGTCGTCTTGCCGGCGCCCGTCTGACCCACGATGGCGACCTTCTGGCCCGGCTCCGCGACGAAGCTGACGTCCGTCATGAGGGGCTTGTCCGGAGCGTAGCCAAAGCGCACGTGCTCGAAGGCGACGCAGCCCTCCACATGTTCGGGAAGGCGCGCCGGCTCCGCCGGGTCGGGCACGACCTCCTCCTCGTCCAGCAGCCTGAACACGCGCTCCGCGGCCGCGAGCGCCCCCTGCAGCATGTTCACCGTGAGCGAGAGCTGCGTGATGGGCTCGGACGCCTTGAACACGTACTGGAAGAACGCCTGGAACGAGCCGATGGTGAGCCTACCAGCCACGAGCATCCCGCCCGCGAGGAGTCCGCAGATGACCTGCGAGAGCCTCGTGAGGAACCTGATGGCCGGCGAGATTGCGTTCGTGAGAAAGTCCGCGTGGGCGCTCACGCGCGCCAGCTCCTGCGAGTCGGCCTCTATCTGTCCCAGGCTCGCCTGCTCGCGACCGAACGCCTTCACGATGGTGCGGCCGCTGTAGGCCTCCTCGACCCTTCCGGTCAGGCGGCCAAGCACCTCCTGGCGCCTGCCCGCGACGACGAGCGTCCGGCTCGCCACGAACTTGGTGAGCGCGAGCGCCGCGACGATGAACGCGAGGAAGACAGAGGAGAGAAGGACGTCCATGCGGAACATGAGGATGAGGGCGCCCACGAGCGTTATCGCCGAGATGATGATCTGGAGGAGTCCGCGTTGCAGGACCTCGCTCACCTTGTCCAGGTCGTTCGTGGCGCGGCTGATGGTGTCGCCCGGCTTGTGCCCGTCGAAGTAGCGTAGGGGCAGACGTCCCACCTTGGCCGAAATCTCCTTGCGCAGCTTGAGATTGAGCCGTTCCGCAAAGCTCGCCATCACGAGCGACTGGGTGCTGTAGAAGACCCAGGCGAGCATCCAGATGCCAAGGTAGACCAGAAGCTCCCGACCGCCGTTGTCGAGGTTGACCACGAAGGGCTCGCCCTTCGCGAACGTCGCCTTGATGTTTCCCCACAGGAGGTCGATCAGGTGAGCCGCGTATATCGGCGTGATGAGGTCGCACGTCACGTAGAGAATCGCGGCCACCGTGGCCACGACCACGCGCCAGCGCAGCCCCCTTGCCGCGCCCCAGAGCCTGCGAGCCGTAAGGACGCCGTTCTCGGGAACGTCGAGCTCGTCCTTCTCCTCCGGTTCCTTCCTATCGCTCATCTTCCACACCTCCCCCTTGCTGGGACCTGGCTATCGCCTGGTACGTCGGGCACGTCCGCATCAGCTCGTCATGGGTGCCCAGGCCCACGACCCTGCCCTCGTCGAGCACGACGATCTGGGCCGCGTCTCGAATGGTGCTCACGCGCTGCGCGATGATGACCACCGCCGCATCCGAGAGCTCGTCCTTGAGCGCGTGACGCAGGAGCGCGTCCGTCTTGAAGTCGAGCGCGCTGAACGAGTCGTCGAACACGTAGAGGTCGGCCCTGCGAACGAGCGCGCGGGCGATGGCGAGACGCTGCCGCTGCCCGCCGCTGAAGTTCGATCCGCCCTGCGAGACCGGCGCGTCGAGGCCCTCGGGAAGGTCGCGGACGAAGCCTCCCTGGGCGACGTCGATCACGTGCCAGAGACGCTCCTCGTCCGCCGACTCGTCTCCGTCGCGCAGGTTCTGCGCGACGGTTCCCGAGAAGAGCCAGGCCTTCTGGGGCACGTAGCCGATGCGTGCGCGCAGGTCGGCCTGCGAAAGCTCCCTCACGTCCATGCCCAGGAACGAGAGGCTTCCGGACGTCACGTCGTGGAAGCGCAGGAGAAGCTTCGCGATGGTGGACTTTCCCGACCCGGTGTTGCCGATCACCGCGGTGACCTCGCCGCGCCTCAGCCTGAAGTCGACGTCGTGGAGTGTCTCCTCGTCGGCGTCTGCGTAGCGGAAGCCCACGTGGTCGAAGCTCGCGACCACGTCGCCCGCCGAGCTGGCGCCCGTTGGAAGCGGCTTTGGCTCAGCCGGGTCGGCAACGGACGGGACCGCCGCGAGAACCTGCGACGCGCGCGTGAGGCACGCCATGGCACGGGGAAGCTGGAGGATGGCGAACTGCCCCATCATCATGAAGAACATGATGATCATGGCATACTCGACCAGCGCGGAGATCGAGCCTATCTGCATGGCGTGCGCGCCGACGCGGTCGGCCCCGATCCACATGACCAGGACCTCCACCAGGTTCATGAGGAAGAACGTGGCGCAGTCCGCGGTGGCGAACACCATGTTGACGCGGATCGCGTTCCTGGCATAGTCCTCGAAGGTCTCGTCGAGTCCCCTGCGCGCGTCCTCCTCCTTGCCGAAGGCGCGGATGACGCGAACGCCCGTGATGTGCTCGCGAAGCCGCGTGTTCATACGGTCCACGAAGCCCTGCATGATGAGGAAGATCGGGGCGGACCTGCGCACCGCGGCGATCATGATCAAGGCCATGACCACGCTGATGGAGAAGAGCAGCCATCCCATCTGGTAGTCGACCCCAAACGAGAGGACGATCGAGACGACGCAGATGACGGGCACTGGGGCGAGCATGATGAACGTCATGAGGAGCGTCTGCTGCACCACGTTGGCGTCGGAAAGCGTTCGCGTGATCATCGAGCCGGTGCCGAACTGCTCGAAGTCGAAGCCGCTGAGATCGAGCGACTTGCGATACACGGCGACCCGCATGTCGCGACCGACATTCGCCGCGAGACGCGATGCCAGGAAGTACGAGACGATGCAGCCGCCAGACCCGATGACCGACGCCGCGAGCATCGACAGCCCGTGCGAGAGGAGCTCGGGCGAGCCCTTCGGCGAGATCGCGGCGTTGATGAGCGCCGAGAGCTCGGTCGGCACATAGAGCGTTCCCACCACGTCACAGAGGAGCATCAGAAGCGTCAGGACGCACATGCCCTTGTAGGGCGACAGGAGCCTGGCAAGCAACCTTGCCGACTGCGACTTGCTGTAGTCGCGCTCCACGTCCTTCTCGCCCACGTTTCCCTTAGCCATGCTCTCTTCCCTCCCTTTCTCCCTTGTCGTCGGAATCCGCCGAGAGAGTCTCCCGGCTCCGTATGATCCGTCCCATCTCGAGGTCGATCGCATCCACGTACCCGTGAATCAGCCGCACGAACTCAGCCCGGTCCTCCTCGGGGAGAGACGCGAACGCTCGCTCCTCTGCCTCCACGGCAGGGTTCACGTTGTCGTCGCAGAAGGCCCTCCCGCAATCGGTAAGCGTCACCATCTTTGCGTGGCGGCCATCGTCGGTCGGGTCGAGACGCACGTAGCCGCGCTTCTCGAGGGACTTGACGGCCGAGTTCACCGTCTGGCGCGACATTGCCATGTCGTCGGCAATCTGCGCCTGCGTCGCGCTCCCCTGCGTGACGACGGACACGAGCGTCCAGTAAGCCGCCAGGGACAACCCGCAACCGCGAGAGACCTCGTAGTAGAGCCGATCGGACTCGCGAAACAGGATGTCGATGTCGCGGACCCTGGACGAGCCGCTGGACGGACCTCCTCCCCTCTCGAGATTCGAGTCCATAACCTCTCCCATCAAAATCCGAATTCGGACATTAGGCCACCATGCTAATCCGAATTCGGACAATATGCAATCGACGACCCGGGAGAGTGTCCTACGACCACACCGCCATGGCGACGGTCGCGGCCGTGATGATCGCGAGCCCCAGCAGAGACCGCTTGGTGTAGCGCTCGTGGAACACGACGGCCGCAAAGGCCATCGACACCAAGATCGAGAGCTTGTCGATGGGGACGACGACGCTCACCTGGCCGTTCTGGATGGCAAAGTAGTAGCAGAGCCAGCTTGCGCCCGTTGCGATTCCCGAAAGGCAGATGAACCCAAGCTCGCGGGCGTCCAGCACGCGAGGCTTCACGAGCTCGAGCTTCCCGCGCATGCCCACGACGAGCCACGCCATCACGAGAACGAAGCAGGTCCTGATGGCAGTCGCGAGGTTGGAGGGCACGCCCGCTATCCCCACCTTCGCGAGGATCGAGGTCAGGGCGGCAAAGACCGCAGAGGCAACCGCGTACGCAAGGTACGTGTGGCCCTTGGCCGTGGTCCGCCCCTCTTCCGCACCCGCCTCGTGCTGGACCATGAGGAGCGTCCCCACGAGGATCGCCGCGGAGCCGACAAGCTTGACCGCCAGGTTGCTGTCCTCGCCAAACAGCACGATCGCAAGGAGGATCGTGAGCACGGACGACGTCTTGTCGATGGGGACGACCTTGTTCACGTCGCCCATCGAGAGCGCCTTGAAGTAGCAGATCCAGCTCGCGCCCGTCGCGATGCCCGACAGGGCGAGAAACGCCCAGGACTCGCCGGAGACGCTGGTGATTGCGCCGACCTGCCCCGTTATGGCGGCCATGAGCCAAGAGAAGGCGAGAACGACTATGGTGCGTATCGCGGTCGCGACGTCCGAGTCAGTCTTGTTGATGCCGAGCTTTGCGAGAATCGACGTCACGCCCGCGAAGAATGCCGAACCTATCGCCGCTAGAATCCACATGAGACCTTCTCCCCGAATCCCGTTACCGACCGTACGACCAGCCTGCGCCTAGGACACCCTCCTCCTGCGCGGTCAGCTCGTCACTCACCTTGAGCGTGTGCCTGTTCACGAGTGACTGCCTCCACCCATAGGAGAGCTGGCCCACCCCGACGTCGAAGACCACGTGTCCGAAGGCGTTCACGACCTTCGTTCCGGTCTCCATGGTGCGCTCGCGACGAAAGTCCGAGGTATATCCCTTGTGCACGTGCCCGTGCACAAGGTACTGCGGATGCCATCTCTCGACCATTTCGCCCAAGCTTTCGAACCCCTGGTGCGGAATGTCATCAAGGTCGCCCACGCCCCTGACCGGGGCGTGGCAGAGCAGGAGGTCGACACCGCCAAGCATCCTCGCCTGCTTGGAGACCTTTCGTATGCGCCGTCGCATCTGGCGCTCGGTGTACATGTACGTCCCCTCGCGATAGCGCCTCGACCCTCCCAGCCCCACGATCCGGAGCCCGCGATACACGTAGGCGGCATCATCGACGCAGATGCAGCCAAGGGGAGGGTTCCTTACGTACCCCTCGTCGTGGTTGCCATGCACATAGAAGAGCGGCTTGTTGATGATGGTGACGAGAAACTCGAGGTAATCGGCATCGAGGTCACCCGCCGCGAGGATGAGGTCGACGTCACTGAAGCGCTGTGCGACGTTGCCCGTCCAGAGCGCCCGCTCCTCGACGTCCGCCACCGCGAGCACCCTCAGCTTCGACTCACTCACCGGCCTCACCACTCGTCTTGCCGCTCACGTCATAGAGCTTCTCAAGGTCATCCGGCAGCTCGCCATCGACGTTATCGGCAAGCCAGTCCATCGAGACGATCTGGTTGCTCGTCAGCGATGTCGAGCCCTCGTCGCTCACGATGCCGTCCTTGCTCACAAGCTCCCCCATGAACGGGCTGATGGATCCGGACGTTATCCCACGTCGTAACAGCTCCACAAGCTTCCTCGATCCGTGGGGGAGGTCCTTCGAGAGCCTGAGATCAATCACACCTGTAGACATGCCATACCAGTACGTGACGGCATGCGAGTCGGGACTCTGCTCGGATGACTCCGCGGAGGAGACGCCTGGCAGGTTGCCCGCAAGCAGGCTCCCCACGATGAGCTGGTAATACCTTCCCCAGTTCCATGTGGGGACCGCAATGTTGCGCACCCTTCCGTCCCTTACCTTGTAGAGCCCATAAGCGAGCGGATCGTCAAAGGGCGGCGTCACGTCAGACCCACAGATCGTTGTGATGCCCTTGCCCACGAGGTCTTCCATGTCGCTGTCCTCGCGTCTTCGCGCCCAGTCGAGGACCACGCGCGCCCGGGGATCGCAGATGGCAACCCCCTCCGCAAACGCGTTGATCTCCGCGACGGAGCCGTAGAGGGGAAGGTGAGCCCTGTATGCGACAACATGGTCGTCCGCAAGGCTCGCCGCGAGCGCGCCCGCGATGAACTTCGCCTCGTACATCCGCCCATAATACGAACGGACAAGACCATGCGGCAGGTTCATCGAGCAGTTGAGGAAGTGCGTTCCCGTGAATTCTGCCGCAGCCCGAACGGTCATGTCCATGAGTTCGGGGGAACACGAGAAGAACACCTCCGCACCCTTCGACACGGCATCCGCAACAGCCGAGGCAAACGTCTCCTCGTCCGCGCACCCCTCATAGGCGAGAGTCCTCACGACGCCGCCATAGCAATCCTCCAGCGCGCGTCTCCCCTCGTCATGGGCCCTCGACCAGAAGGAGTCGGACAGACTCCCGCGATATGCGAAGGCGGCAACAAGCGGATGCTGGGTTGAGTACTGTTGGCGGTTGACGAACGGGGACGAACCAAAGGAACTGCCCGACGGCTCGCTCACGAGCAGCGTCTCGCTTCCCGAGCTGCTGGCGGCAAGTTCCGCCCAGACCTTCAGGAGCCTCTCGCGGACAACCGCGGCAGGCGTGTCACGCAGATTGCTCGACCCGAAGATGTCCATGTATATGAGAAACGCGTCGCCAGCCGTGATGTCAAGGTGCGATCCGCCTGCCTTCATGTAGACGGACTTGAAGAAGAGATAGGTCGACTGAAGGTTTCGAACAACGTCGTCGGGCCACGGCTCGCCCAGGTGACGCCCGAGATGATGCGCAAGCCTCTCATACGAGCCAGGATGCGAAAACTCGATCTCGTAGGTTGGGGCGGAACGCCAAAACTGGAGGAACTCGCCGTACTGGTCCATGTCAGGGATCTGGCCGGCATTGTCTCCATCAGGCCGATCGTCTCCACCCTGCCGCGCCGTTGAGTCCTGTCGCGCTTGGTCTGCTGCGGGCATGACCCTGGTGACATCCGCCTCTATCGACGGAGATCCCAGGTACTTGAGGACCGACGTGCGCTTGTTCCCCTCCTCGACATAAAAGCGATGAAGGTACTCGTAGACCTTGATTGGGTCACGAAATCCCTCTTCCATCTGGGCGTCATACAGGTGGGACCATTTGGTCGCAAACTCCGTCTTGGGACCGAGCAGCGGCATGAACGAGCGGGAGAATGCATCCTGGCGTCCTGTCGTACGCGTACCAATGACCATCTCAAGCGGAATCTGCATGACGCCGAGATGAACCTGGGAGAGCGTCTGGACGTTCGGAACGAGCTCCTCGAGGACCGGAGGATGGGGATACCTGCCAGCCGATACGTCGAGCTTGCCATCACGAACGCCAAGTTTGAGTGCCTTCTTGTAGTCCTCGATCATGGTCAGGCGCCCTCCGTCCTACACCTGTCGCAGCTATGGAAGCGTCCCGCGTGACCGCGGGGCAGATATACGATAGCGCACGGTCTGCGGTAGGCGGCCAAGACCCACCGCATCCCTGCCTATCCAAGCTCGATATGGGCATGAGAGCCATTGCGCGTCGACTCGACGACGATCTTTCGGTCGATGGACTCCTGTAACTCCTCGACATGGCTGATGATTCCCACAAGCTTGTTCGATCCGGACAGGTCGGACAGCGTGCGCACCGCAAGACCAAGCGACTCCTCGTCCAACGTACCGAACCCCTCGTCCACGAACATCGCATCCAGGCGGACTCCACCGGCACTCGCCTGCACCACGTCCGAAAGGCCAAGAGCGAGTGACAGGGACGCCTTGAACGACTCACCTCCGGACAGCGTTGAGGCGGGACGCGGCTTCCCGGTGAAGGTGTCACGCACGTCGAGGTCGAGCCCCGATTGCGCCGAACCGGTTCGCTGGCCCTTGTGACGCTCCAGCTCGAACCTCCCGTTCGTCATTACGTCGAGCCTCCGGTTAGCAGCTGCGATCACGCGGTCGAACCAGCGTGCCTGGAGGTACGTCTCGAAGCTGAGACGTTCCTTGCCAGAAAGCTTACCCGCTGCCGTGTAAGCGAGTGCGCTCACCTCCCCGTAGGTTGCCGACACCTCCCCATAGCGCGACTCGAGGTCCCTCAGCCTCTTCGCCACCTCGCGGTTGGACTTGTGCCTCATGCCAACCGCGGAGTTCCTCTCCTCGAGGTTCGCGCGCATGGCCTCGAGCTCGGCCGCCTTGGCACCGAGTTCCTCGGAATTCGCCTCCAAGCCGTCCTCAAGGGAGGAAAGTCGCTGCTCGAGAGCACCGCGCGTCCTCTTCCTCGCCTCGACATCCCTCATTGCCGTCTCGAGCGCCGTCCGTGCCGCAGCGGTTCCGGAGACGATCTTCGAACGCGCGTCGTCGAGCTCTCTCGCCCTGCGCTCGGCATCGCTGCCGCTTTCTAGGCTGAGACCCTGCACAAGCGTCTGCACCTTTGCCTCGAGGCTCGAGAGCGTTGTTCTTGCGGTCGCTTCTTCCGACCTCGCCGCCTCCAGTCTCGCATCGGCGTCCCGAGCCGCAGATGCAAGCGTCGGAAGCTTTGCCTCGACGTCCTTGCGCTCGTCCGCCAGGGCGAGGAGGCGCCTCTCCTCCGCCTTCTCACTCGCAAGACCCCGCTGGGCTGATTCGAGCGCACGCTTCGCCTCCGAGGCGTCTTCCACATCGACGGCGTTCTTGAACTCCCGCAGCGCAACGATTGCCTGTCCGAGACGTGCGTCCGCCTCTGACTTGGACGATTGCGCCGCCTCGACCATGCCACGCGCGTCCTCGAGCTTCGAGCGCGCGGAATTCAGAGCCCTCCTGGTCGATTCGAGGGACTTGGAGTCGGCATCCGCCGAGGATCGCTCGCCCTCGACGTCCGTCCTCCTGCCCTCCAGCTCCGAGATTCTACCCGCGACCTCCTGGGCGTCTCCTTCTACCTGCGTTAGGCGTTCGAGTTCCTGCCTTGCAGAGGACAGGAGCGCACCCGCCTTCGATGTGGACGAGGAAGTCGCCTCGAGCCTCTTCCGCGCGTCATCGGCAGCCTCGCGGCTAGCCTCCACCTCGTCTTGCGTCGGTACGTCCCCCGCGAGATGTGCAAGAGTCGGGTGAACCGTCGACCCGCACACGGGACAGGGCTGGCCCTCGGCGAGTTCGCTTGCCATGATCCCCGCCTGGCCGTCGAAGAACGCCCGCTCCGCGCGCGTGTACGCCTGCTGAGCCTCGGCGAACTCATCGCCCGCGTCTCTCTGCGCAGATTTCGCGACTTCCCAGGCTCGCTTTGCGCCCGCTACCGCCTTCTCCCTCGTCCTTATCTTCGAGAGCGCATCCGACGCCTGGTCCGAGAGGCGCCTCAGCTCCGCAAGCGAGGCTTCCGCACGGGCGAGGCGCTCAGGCGCGTCCGAGAGCCTCTCCGCGCGCGACTCCAAGTCGCCGACATTTCGCTCGGCTTTCTCGAGTTCGCCCCTTTCGGACTGGAGCCTCACGGCGGCATCGTTCGCACGCCTCGTTGCGGCGCTCACCTCCCCCTTGCGACGCTCGAGCTCCTGACAGTCGGAGACGGCCTTCTGGGCGCGATCGAGGGCACGCTCTGCCTCCGACGCCGCGGCGTGCGCGCGCTCGAGCTCGGCAGCCACTCCGGAGAGTTGGTCCCTGCGGTCCTGCGCCTCTCGGAGCCTTGTCGACGCATCGTCGTGCTGCCGTTGCGCCTCACTGCGCGCGCTTGCCGCGTCGTCCAGGTTCTGGTGCGCGGCGTCAGCCTGGCCGCGCATCCGGTCGAGCTCCCCATAGCGCGGCAGCTCGCCCTTCAGCACCGCGACCTTGTCGGCAAGAGCCTGGGCCTCGGGCTCGCGCGCCTCCCATTCGGCCAGCTCGCGTCTCCTCTTGCCGGCAAGCCCCTCCGCCACGGCAAGGGCGTCTCTCTCCGCCTTGATGTCCCTCCGCGTCATGTCGACCTGCCGGGCGCGCTCCATAAGGACGTTCACCCCATCCTTCTTGGAGCGCACCTCGGTCAGCCGCGAGCCAAGCGAGGCGAGGAGCTCTTCGTCATACTCATCCTGCTCCGCAAGGACCGAGAGGAGCGAGTCGACGTCCGGCACATCCAGGTCCCGTGCGTGCGAGAGGGCTTCGGAACGACCCTCGTCGCCCTCGACCGAAATCATGCCCATCACGCCGCGGATGTTGTCACGAATGGATTGTCCCTTCTCCGCCAGCTTCTTGCGGCGCTCCTCGAGCGCCTTCTCGAAGCTCAGATAGGGGCCCGTGCCAAAGAGCCTGCGCAGGATCTCGGAACGCTCCTTGGTATTCGCGGCGAGCAGACGACGGAAGTCGCCCTGGGCGATCATCACGATCTGGGAGAACTGGTCACGGTCGATGCCAAGGAGCTCTTTGACTTTCTCGTTCACTGCGGAGGGTTTGCTCACGGGCGCCTCGTCCGGACGGGAGAGGTTCTCGAGGCTCGCGTCCGGGCTTTCCGTGGTGACACCCTCGCCACGCAGCTTCGGACGCTCGTAGGCTGGGTTGCGGTGAACGCGGTAGCGGTTTCCGTTGTGCTCGAACTCCAGCTCGACGAAGGTCTTCACGTCCGGCTTGGCGAAGTCGCTCCTGAGGTTCCGCGACTGGCGGAACTCGCCGCTCGGCCTGTCGAACAGGGCGAACGATATCGCATCGAAGATCGTGGTCTTACCGGCACCGGTGTCGCCGCAGATGAGGTAGATGCCCGACGTCCCGAGCTGGGAGAAGTCAATCGTCACCTCGTCGGCATAGGGGCCGAATGCGGACATGGTCAGCTTGAGCGGCAGCATCTACATCGCCTCGATTCCCTTGAGCTCCTCGCGGACGATCTTGAGCTGCGTCTCGCTGAGGGGCAGGCCGTTCTGTTCCTCGTAGAAGCGCGAGAAGAGCTCGAGCGGCGACGCCTCGGCGGGCGCGTCCGCGGCGTCCGTCCTCACACCCGCGGCGCGCGTGCGCGCGTTGTCGTAGGTGATGCTCATGACGTTTGGGTAGGCGTCGCGCAGGCGCGCCATGGCATTGACCTCCACGTTCTCGTCCGTGAGCACGACATGCAGGTAGTCATTCGCGTCCTGCGCGCCGACGACCTCGGGCGAGAGGAGCTTGTCGAGCGGGCCGCGGATCCTCCTCAGGTCGTGCAGGGGGCGCACGGGCACGAGCTCGATGTCGGGCTCCTCACCTTTTGGCCCGAGCGTGACCAGCGGCATCGACTTGTCGTAGTCGGCCTCCGAGAGCGAGTACTTGAGGAGCGAACCGGCGTAGCGCACGGTGTCGCGACCGACGCGCTGGGGACGGTGGATGTGCCCGAGGGCGACGTAGTCGAAGGGGTCGAACACGCTCGCGTCCACGTTGTCGAGGCCGCCGACCGAGACCTCGGAGTCGCTCCGCTCCACCGTGCAACCCGCCGCCGTCACGAACTGGTGGACGACGGCGACGTTCCTGACGCCGGCATCCAGGGGAAGCGACGACACGAGCGAGCGGAACGCGTCGGTGTAGGTGTCCGTCTTGGCATCAGGCAGGAAGTGCCTGATCGTTGCGGGGTGGAGGTAGGGTATGGGCCACACGTGGACGGGGCCAAGCTCGTCATGCAGGACCACAGGCTCGATGTTGCCGTCGAACGCGGGCGCCATGTGGATGCCCTGCCTCGCGAGGAGGCTCCCCGCATAAGCCACGCGCTCGGCGGAGTCGTGGTTGCCCGGTATGACTATGGCGGGTACGCCCGTGGCGGCGACGCCTGACAGGAACCAGTCGACGAGCGCCACGGCCTCCGAGCTCGGCTGCGACTTGTCGTACAGGTCCCCTGCCACGAGCAGCGCGTCCACCGAGCCGCCCCGCAACAGGTCGAGCACCTGGGAGAGCGCATGGCGCTGGTCCTCGAGCATGGGAAAGTCGCACACGCGCTTGCCGATGTGAAGGTCCGCAAGATGTAGCAGCCTCAATGGCACCACCCCCGACTCCTCCGCCCGCGCCCGCGGGCGATTTGGCTGTCTGACGATTCTATCATGCGATGCGTACGTTTGTTCGATAAAGTTGGAACGCTCTTCTCGCCCGGGCGCCGCCCGCAAGGCAGGCGCAAGGGAGCCTCAGTCCGTAGCAAAGGCGTCGCAATCCGCCATGTCCACGAGCTCGACGGAGCGTCTCATCTGGTGCGCGCTCAGGCCCACGCCGTCCACGCTCGCCTCGCCCAGCTGGTTGTCGAAGGGGTCCTCGCGCAGCGCCTCGTCGTCCGGCTCGAACGGCGCGAACTCGCGGGAGTTCGCGACCATGCGCCACGGGTCGAGGTTGCCAAAGTAGTGCTCGCGGCGGGCGTCGTCGCCCTCGCGCCGCGCCGACGAGCCAAACGAGCAGTCCGCCCAGAGCCACCCCCACGGCTCCGCGTAGAACATGGCCCAGTCGTGGCAGCCGACGCCCGTGGGCTTGACGGAGAGGCCGCTCTGCCAGTGCGCGGGCACGCCGGCGATGCGGCAGAGCGTGATGAAGAGAAGCGCAAACATCCCGCAGTCCGCGCGCAGGGAACTGGCAGACATGTCCGCGATGCCGTCGAGCAGCAAGTACGGCGGCTGGAAGCGGTAGTCCACGCTGCCCGTGACCCACCGGTAGATGGCGCGGGCGCGCTCGAGCGGCGTGTCGCAGCCGGCGGTGACGCGCGCGGCGAGGCGCCTGAGCCGGGGCGTGAAGACCACGTGCGGCTCGTGCTCGCCCAGGCAGAGCGCCGGGTCGACTCCGCGGCCGGCGCCCAGCAAGCGCGTGCGCGCCTGGGGCACGCGCCCCTGGGCAAGGTCTTCGGGCGAGAGGTACGTGGCCACGCTCCGGTAGCGGTAGGTCACGTCGAAGGTGCAGGCGCCCCGCGCGCGAACGTCCCAGCTCGCGGTGCGCTGCGGCGCGTCCGCGGGCGCGAGGTGGGCGCCCAGCGTCGCCTCGAGCACCTCGATCCGGTCCTGCTGCTCGCAGGCGGCGGGCACCGGCAGCCAGGCGCGCACGCGCGAGCCTGCCGGCGCATCGGGCACCTCCAGGCGCGCGTGCAGCGTGACCTCGAGCGCCATGGCGCCGTCGCGATGCAGGCGCGCGAGCATCGCCTCCCGCTCGGGCACGCCCGTGGCCGGCGCCGGCGCAAGGCCCGGGACCTCGGCGGCGTAGATGCGAAGCGAGTCGAGCCAGCTGGGAAGGAAGCGCATCTGTCCGTCCACGTAGCGAAAGTCGATGCGGCCCGCGTCAACCAGGGCGTCGAGCTGCTCCGCGCCGAAGCCCGGGGCCTCCGCCGCGAGCCGCGCGATCGCCTCCTCGCGCGTGACGCGGTACTCCTGCGGGACGCGCGCCATGCGGACGAGCGCCACGCGCAGGGCCGGCGCGAGCTCGGGCGCGACGCCGCCCTCGAGCATGACACGTGCCAGCCGCGACGCGCGGCCGAGCTCGCCCGCGGCCATCAGGCGCTCCAGGCGCGGCGGCAGCCGGTCGTTGAGGTGGGCGAAGTCGAGGTTTGGATTGCAGGTCATGCCGCGCTCCTCGGGTCAGGGTGCCTTTGCGCACAGCATAGCGCAGGGGGCGAGGGGGCACGTCCTTCTCGCCCGCGCGGAAGGCCGCCGCAAGGACGCGGCCGCCGGACGATTCTGCTCGTAACGAGGGATTTACGGCTGTGGCAGGCAAGACGCGGCAGGTGGGGGCTATCATTGGGGGCGCAACCCCCACACGTCCCAAGAGAAGGGCAAGCAATGGTCTCACGTGTGTACGTAGAGAAGAAGCCAGGCTTTGACGTCGAGGCGCAGCAGCTCGGGCACGAGCTTCGCCACACGCTCGGAATCAAGGGCCTGAAGGACCTGAGGATCGTGAACCGCTACGACGTGGAGGGCATCTCGAAGTCCCTCTTCGAGCAGTGCATCCCCACCGTGTTCAGCGAGCCGCAGTCGGACGTCGCGACGACGCGCCGCCCCGCCGCGAAGGGCGCGAAGGTCTTCGCCGTGGAGTTCCTGCCCGGCCAGTTTGACCAGCGCGCGAACTCCGCCAGCGAGTGCATCCAGCTCATCAGCCAGGGCGAGCGCCCGCAGGTCGCCTCCGCGAAGCTCTACTACCTGGGCGGCAAGCTGTCCGACGCCGACGTCGAGGCCATCAAGCACTACGTGATCAACCCGGTCGAGGCGCGCGAGGCGTCCCTCGCGACCCGCAAGACCCTCAAGGTCGACTACCCCAAGCCCGAGATGGTCGAGACCCTGACCGGCTTTGGCAAGCTCACCAAGAAGCAGCTGCAGGACTTCATCGACGAGCGCGGCCTGGCCATGGACCTCGCCGACATCGAGTTCTGCCAGGACTACTTCAAGAGCGAGAAGCGCGACCCCACGATCACCGAGATCAGGATGATCGACACGTACTGGTCCGACCACTGCCGCCACACCACCTTTGGCACGCAGCTCGAGAACGTGAAGATCGACGACGCCGTGGTCGAGGCCGCGTTCAAGCGCTACCTCGAGGTGCGTCACGAGCTCGGCCGCGACAAGAAGCCCGTCTGCCTGATGGACATGGGCACCATCGGCGCCAAGTACCTCAAGAGCAAGGGCATCCTCAAGAACCTGGACGAGTCCGAGGAGATCAACGCCTGCACCGTCAAGGTGAAGGTGGACGTCAACGGCAAGGACGAGGACTGGCTCTTCCTCTTCAAGAACGAGACGCACAACCACCCGACCGAGATCGAGCCGTTTGGCGGCGCGGCCACGTGCATCGGCGGCGCCATCCGCGACCCGCTGTCCGGCCGCAGCTACGTGTACCAGGCCATGCGCGTGACCGGCGCCGGCGACCCCACCGTCCCCGTGAGCCAGACGCTCAAGGGCAAGCTGCCGCAGCGCAAGATCGTGCGCACGGCCGCCGCGGGCTACAGCTCCTACGGCAACCAGATCGGCCTCGCCACCGGCCAGGTGGACGAGCTCTACCACCCGGGCTACGCCGCCAAGCGCATGGAGATCGGCGCCGTTGTGGGCGCGACCCCCGCGAGCCACGTGCGCCGCGAGTGCCCCGCGCCGGGCGACAAGATCATCCTGCTGGGCGGACGCACCGGCCGTGACGGCATCGGCGGCGCCACCGGCAGCTCCAAGGCTCACAACGTGGAGTCGCTCGAGAAGGACGGGGCCGAGGTGCAGAAGGGCAACGCCCCGACCGAGCGCAAGCTCCAGCGCCTGTTCCGCCGCGAGGACGCCTGCCGCCTGATCAAGCGCTGCAACGACTTTGGCGCCGGCGGCGTGTCCGTCGCCATCGGCGAGCTGGCCGACGGCCTCTACATCGACCTCAACAAGGTCCCCAAGAAGTACGAGGGGCTCGACGGCACGGAGCTCGCCATCAGCGAGTCGCAGGAGCGCATGGCCGTGGCGCTGGCGCCCGAGGACGTGGACGAGTTCATGCGCTACGCACACGAGGAGAACCTCGAGGCGACCGTCGTGGCCGAGGTGACCAAGGAGCCGCGGCTGCGCATGGTGTGGGACGGCGAGACGATCTGCGACGTGAGCCGCGAGTTCCTCTCGTCCAACGGCGCCCCCAAGCACCAGGACGTCCACGTCGAGGCGCAGGGCAGCTACCAGCCGGACTTCAAGGGCGATGACCTTTCCCAGAGGATGCACTCGCTCGTGACCGACCTCAACGTGGCCTCCAACAAGGGGCTTTCCGAGCGCTTCGACTCCACCATCGGCGCGGCGACGGTCCTCATGCCGTTTGGCGGCAAGTACCAGCTCACGCCGTCCATGGCGATGGTCGCGAAGCTGCCCGTGTTTGGCGAGACCACCACGGTGTCCGGCATGGCATGGGGCTTCAACCCCTACCTCATGAGCGAGAACCAGTTCACGGGCGCCTACCTCTCCGTCGTGGAGTCCGTCTGCAAGCTCGCCGCGGCCGGCATCGACCGCAAGGCCATGTACCTCACGTTCCAGGAGTACTTCGAGAAGCTCCGCGACGTGCCCGAGCGCTGGGGCAAGCCCACCGCGGCCGTCCTGGGCGCGCTCATGGCGCAGCTGGACCTGGGCATCGGCTCCATCGGCGGCAAGGACTCCATGTCCGGCTCGTTCGAGAACCTCGACGTGCCGCCCACCCTGGTGTCCTTCGCCACGGGCCTCGGCAAGCTCGACCGCATCGTGTCGCCCGAGTTCAAGCACACCAACAGCTTCCTGTGGCTCGTGAGCCCCAAGTACCAGGCCGACGGCGTCACGCCCGAGCCGCAGAGCCTGCTCAAGGTGCTCGACTTCATCCAGGAGCACATCGGCTACGGCGTGATCCTCTCCGCCTCGACCCCGGGCTACGGCTGCCTGGCCGAGCAGCTCTTCAAGAGCGCCGTGGGCAACCGCATCGGCTTCGGTCTCGTGAACGAGTTCCCACTCGAGAGGCTCTTCAGCCTCGCGTACGGCAGCTTTGTGATCGAGGTGGACGACGGCACGTTCATCCCCACGGACCGCGAGGGATTTGACGTCACCTACCTGGGCGGCACCTCCGCCGAGTACAAGATGTGGGCCGCGGGCCAGGAGCTCGACCTCGCGGAGCTGCAGGAGGCCTGGGAGGAGGGCATCGAGTCCGTCTTCCCGTACCGCCAGAAGGGCGACCCCGTCAAGGCGGAGACCTTCGACATCGCGGAGAAGGGCGTCTCTCGCCCGGCGCCGCTCGTCAAGGTCCCGAGGCCGCGCGTGGTGATCCCCGTGTTCCCGGGCAACAACTGCGAGTACGACTCCGCGGCCGCCTTCGAGCGCGTGGGCGCCGAGGCCAAGACCTTCATCATCAACAACCTCACGCCCGAGGCCGTCGCCGAGAGCACCAACGCCTTTGTGGACGAGGTAAGGAAGAGCCAGATCATCATAATCCCCGGCGGCTTCAGCGGCGGCGACGAGCCCGACGGCTCGGCCAAGTTCATCACGGCGTTCTTCCGCGCGCCGCAGGTGACCGAGGCCGTGCGCGACCTGCTCCAGAAGCGCGACGGCCTGATGCTGGGCATCTGCAACGGCTTCCAGGCGCTGGTCAAGCTGGGCCTCGTCCCGTTTGGCGACATCCGTCCCATGGACGAGAAGTGCCCCACCCTCACCTTCAACACCATCGGACGCCACCAGAGCAGGCTCGTCCGCACCCGCGTGGCCTCGAACCTCTCGCCCTGGCTGTCCCAGGTGCCCGTGGGCGAGGTCGACACCATCGCCATCAGCCACGGCGAGGGCCGCTTTGTGGCCTCCGACGAGCTGCTGGCCCAGATGGCGGCGGCCGGCCAGATTGCCACGCAGTACGTGGACGAGGACGGCGTGCCGTCCATGGACCTGGACGTGAACCCCAACGGCTCCGTCCTCGCGATCGAGGGCATCACGAGCCCCGACGGTCGCGTGCTCGGCAAGATGGGCCACACGGAGCGCTCTGGCAAGGGCCTGTACCAGAACGTCCCGGGCAACAAGTACCAGAAGCTCTTCGAGGGAGGCGTCGCCTACTTCAAGTAGGCGCTCCCAGCCGCGCCAAGCGGTGCGACGCAGACAGACGCAAGCCAACGGGGTCGGATGCGAGTCATCCGGCCCCGTTCTTCTCGCCCGCGTACATAGCCTTTGGCTATGAATATAGGTAGGAAACCGATAGTTTTCTATTGCTGCCGCCACGCCCATACTGGTCTTCGCCGGGCGAGAAGAACCACCCACCCGGCCCAAAGCCAACCTCAAGACGAAGGGTCCCGTCATGCCGTACACGCACAACTCCCCGTTCCGCTTCGACGTCGTGGGAAGCTTCCTCAGGCCGGACGTCCTCAAGCAGGCCCGCGCGGACCACGCCGCCGGGCTCATCACGGACGACCAGCTCACCACCGTGGAGAACGAGGCCATCCGCGACCTCGTGCGCAAGCAGAAGGAGGCGGGCCTCCACGTCATCACGGACGGCGAGTTCCGCCGCAGCTACTGGCACCTCGACTTCATGTGGGGGCTCGGCGGGATCGAGCGCCGCGCCAGCCGCGAGGGTTACAGGTTCCACGACGAGGAGACCACGGCCGACACCGCCGTCGTGGTGGGAAGGATTGACGGCAAAAACCACCCCTTCGTGCGGCACTACGAGTTCGTGAAGGCACTCGAGAGCGAGGGCAACGTGGCCAAGCAGACCATCCCCGCGCCCATCCAGACCTACAGCGAGGTCATCCTGGACCGCACGGACGGACAGGTGGAGAGCCTGCGGAGCGTCTACCCCAACGACGAGGAGCTCGCGGCCGACATCGCGGCCGCCTACCGCACCGTGATTGCCGACCTCTACGCGGCAGGCTGCCGCAACATCCAGTTTGACGACTGCACCTGGGGCATCTACTGCGACCGCGACTTCGTGGCGAAGACGGGCCTCGCACCGGTGGACATCCAGAAGGTGTGCGAGCTGGGCGTGAGCCTCAACAACGCGGCGCTCGAGGGCAGGCCGGACGACCTCACCGTCACCACGCACGTGTGCCGCGGCAACTACCACTCCACGTACGCCTTCGAGGGCGGCTACGACCCGGTGGCGCCGTACCTGTTTGCCAAGGAGGACGTGGACGCGTTCTACCTGGAGTTCGACACGCCGCGCGCCGGGGGCTTCGAGCCTCTTGCCCACGTGGCGCCCGGCAAGAAGGTCGTGCTCGGCCTCGTCACGTCCAAGCAACCCGGCCTGGAGGACGAGGACCTGCTCGAGCGCCGCATCCGCGAGGCCTCGCGGTACGTGCCGCTGCAGGACCTGTACCTCTCGCCCCAGTGCGGCTTCGCAAGCTGCGAGATCGGCAACAAGCTGACGGAGGAGGAGCAGTGGGCCAAGGTCGCGCTGGTCAAGCGCGTGGC
>NZ_JBJEHW010000050.1:3232-4780 GCF_051876455.1 Parafannyhessea sp. | reverse complement strand
AGGCAAGTGCAAGCCACGCCAAAGGAAGCCCCCGTGTCGGACGAGAAGAACGACAGCCATCCCATCAGCCAGGAGCAGGAGCCGGCGTCCGTGCCGGCCCCGGCCCACGCCGCCGAGGACTCCTCCCGCTACGAGGACGTGGTTGCCGTGAGCCAGAACTCCGAGGATGCGGTGGAGGACGCGGACGCCACCGTCGTGCGCGACGTGGACGCCTTCGGTCCCGACGCGGAGGGCATCGGCCAGGCGCCGCTGCCCAAGGAGGTCCCTGGCGAGGGCAGGAGCCGCAGGCGCGGCCGCGCGCTTCTCGCCCTGGTGATCGTGGCAGGTATCGCCGCGTGCCTCGTGGCTGCGGCGACGTACGGGGCCGAGCTCTGGGGCGGCAAGGTCGTCCCGTACGTGGTGGGCTACACGCAGGCACGCGCGACGGCGCGGCTGCAGCAGAAGGGCTTTGCCGTGCGCGTGCGCAAGGTCGCGTCCGACGCGGACGCGGGCACCGTCACCGCGACCGACCCCAAGGCGGGCCAGCGGCGAGACGCGGGGAGCACCGTCACGGTCAGCGTCGCGACGCCGCGCACGGTGCCGGACGTCACGGGCAAGACGCTCGCCGCTGCCAAGGCGGCGCTGCGCAAGTCAGGCGCAAGGAACTTCTCGATTGCCTACGTCGCGTCCGACGCGGAGCAGGGCACGGTCGTGGCCACGAGTCCGGCCGCCGGCGCGCAGTTTGCGTCCTCGGACGAGGTGACCATCAAGGTGGCGCAGCCCTACACCGTGCCCTACGTGGTGGGGAAGGACGAGGACGCCGCCAAGTCCGCCGTCGCGGAGGCGGGGCTGACCGCGAGCGTCGCGTACGTGGAGTCGAGCGAGGACGCGGGCACCGTCGTGGCGGCGGACCCCGCGCCCGGCACCACGATCCAGAAGGGTGCGACGGTCACGCTGCAGGTCTCGTCGCCGTTCCCGTCAGACTATCGGCACCTTCGCGACTACTTTGACTGCGTCAAGCGCGTGACAGAGTACCTCAAGACGCAGGGCTTCTCCATCGCGTCCTCCGGCACGGGGGACGATGGTGGGGCAGAGGTCCTGTACACCTCCGCGGACAAGGGCAACATCACGGTGGGGAGCAGGCCCTTCTCGCACAGCTTTGCGACAGGGAGCTCCACGGACGACGTGCTCGCGTCCGGCGCGCCCATGCGCGGCATCCGGCTCGACTTTGCCGCGTCTGACATTCCGCAGGACGCCTCCGGCCCAACGGAGGCCGACGCGCAGCATCTTGCGGACCTCTGCGGTTTCACGGGCGCGAGCCAGACGCTCACGGAGGCCAACGCCACGCTGCCGTCCGATCTCACAAAGACATCCGCAAGGTTCGTGTGCGTTTACGGCACGATGGGCGACTACAGCTGGTCCGTCCTGGTGGTAAGCGAGGGCGACTCCGTGCGCGCCTCCGCCACCTGTGCGCCCACGTCCCTGTACGACGACTACGACCTGTCCAAGTTTGGCAACAGCATCTGCGACATGATTGCCTGCGTGGACGTGTACGAATAGGGGTTGATC
>NZ_JBJEHW010000050.1:0-3132 GCF_051876455.1 Parafannyhessea sp. | reverse complement strand
GCGGAGTTCCTGCGGGCGGAAAACGAGGACGACGACGGGTACGACCCCTACTCGGACCGCAGGCCCAGCCCCGAACCGCTGTTCGAGCGCGACCCCTGGGACTGACGGCAGACGGTAGCAGACAGCCGCAAGGCAGAAAAAGACGGCCACGGCATATGCCGCGGCCGGCCGTCGTGTCACTAGGGGGCGTGCCGTTAGCCCAGCCTGGAGACCATCTGCGCGATGACGATCGCGACCACCACAAACACGATGATGATCGCGATGGTGGTCAGGAGCGAGCGGCGCCTGCGCATCTGGGTGCGCGTCGCGAAGATCGAGCGCTTGCCCTTGGGAACCTCCAGGTACTGGCCATAGCGCCCGCGCTGGACGGCCGCCCTGGCCTTGCGCGCGCGGCGGTACGTGTGACCGCCGGACAGCACGCCGCCGATGGCGATGTTGGAGTCGTGCGCGTAGCCCTCGGGGGCGTAGGCGCCGTCCTCCGCGTTGTCGTCAATCGCGGGCTGCGTCTTGTGCGGGGTGCGCTGCCTCACGTAGGGACTGCGGCCCATGGTCGAGCCCGAGGCGCCGGCGCCAGTCTGCCAGTCGAGCTCGCCCTCCTCGTACGCGGCGGGGTCCATCGGCTTGCGGCCGTCCGCGCCCGGCTGCCCGGGCGCGGCGTAGGGATAGTCGCCGTACTCGGCATAGTCGTCAAGCCCCAGGAGGTCGTCCTCGGACGTGGCGTCCGTGGCGCCGTCTGCGGGCTCCGCAGAGCCGCCCTGTGCGGCGTTCGTGCCTGTGGCGGAGGCGCTCATTCCGCCATCCGAGGGGGCTACGGCAGCGGCTGCGTCCTTCTCGCCCAGCGACCGTGCATCGTCCGTGCCGCCCGTATGATGCAAGGGGGCCTGTGCCGCCTCGACCAGGAAGTCGGGAATGTCCTGGTCAGAGCCATCGTGCTCCGTCTGGCGCGTCGCTCGTGCCCTGTTCAGATCGCTCTGGTCCATCGCACACCCTTGCCCTTGCATGCCACCATTCAACGCCAACTAGCATAAATCACGTGGGGGATGCAAATCCGCGCAGATGGCCCATAGCGGCAAGCCAACACAAATCAAAAATATGTCCCTCATGCACTTAGATTTGCTGACATTGTGACGCTAAGAAAACCTGTGCCGACGTGAATAAATGCCGCCTCGCGGGGAACATACCTAAGCGAAAGCAAGGCGCCGCCCTCGCGGCGCACGTCACAAGGGAGTGATGATCATGGCAAGCATGATTCCTTACAGCAACTTCGACAGGATGCTTCACAGCTGGCCGTTCGACGCGGCGGACGACTTCTTCGCGCCTCTGGCGCGCGTGACCTCCGACGCCGGCTTCAAGATGGACGTGGAGGACACCGGCGACGCCTACGTGGTCTCCGCCGAGCTGCCGGGTGTCACGAAGGACCAGATTGACGTTGAGCTTAACGAGGGCCGCCTCTCCATCAGCGTCGACAAGAAGGAGTCCGACGAGGAGAAGAACAAGAACTACCTGCAGAAGGAGACCTCGGAGTGGCAGGCAACCCGTGGCGTGTACCTGAAGGACGCCGCGCGCGAGGGCCTTTCCGCGAAGCTTGAGGGCGGCGTCCTCAAGGTGAACGTCCCGAAGGTCCAGAAGCAGTCGAACGTCACCAAGGTCGTCATCGACTAGCTGCTGCGTCGCAGGTTGATTGCAGCTGCGGGCCGGACCCACGTGGTCCGGCCCGTTTTTTGTTGCCGCGGCCCGCAACCAAGCCGCACCCCGAGTTCCTACACCGCCAGCTTGGGGCGCGGGCAGCTCAGGATGATGGGCTCGCCGTCCGTGGAGAGCCTGCCGTCGGTCACGGTGACGTCGCGTCCGTCGATCAGGTTCGCGTACGTGCCGTCGGGCGCGTCGACCTCCACCTCGCAAGCCACGCCCTTGAGCGAGAAGACCCCAAGCGTCCGGGTCGCGTCCGCCTCGACGCCAGAGAGGTGGTCGCGATAGACGACGGCCACGTTCTTCTCGTCATCCGCCTTGGCGTGGTAGTAGTCGTCCGGACGCAGGACGTCGTGCTTGATGCCGTAGAGCGTGCGCATGAGCGAGCTCTGGTCAAGCGGGCCGTCCCAGCGGCCGTCCCAGTCCACGGGGTCGCGGTCAAACAGGCTGGGCTTGTGGTCGCAGCCCACCTCCTGGCCGCCGTACAGGAGCGTCGTGCCCTTGAGGAAGTACATGAGGGACAGAAGGTTGCGCAGGTCGCGGGGGTTGCTGTCCCAGCTCGCGATGCGCGGGAGGTCGTGGTTCTCCAGGTAGCGCATCTTGTCGTAGTTGGCGGGGTAGACGCTGTCCTGGAAGTCGACCAGGTCAAGGTAGTGGCTGAGCGTCGCCTTGCCGCGCAGGTAGTCGTCAAACGTCTCCTGGATGTCGTAGGAGTACTCGATGTCAAACGCCCGGAAGGCCTCCGTGTCGCGGGCGCAGTTCATGCCCAGCGCACGGCAGGCCTGGGCAAACGAGCGGTGCACGGTCTCCGCGAGCCAGATGGCGCCGGGACGCACCTTGGCCACGGCCGCGCGAGCCTCCTCCCAGAACTCCACGGGCACAAAGGACGCCACGTCGCAGCGGAAGCCGTCCACAAACTGCGCCCAGTAGCACAGCGTCTGGATCTGGTAGTCCCACAGCGGGCGGTTCCAGTGGCCGGGCGTGCCGTAGTCAAGGTCGATCACGTCGGACCAGTCGCCCACGTGGTTTCCGGGCTGGCCGTCGGGCTTGCGATAGAAGAACTCCGGGTGCTGCTCAAACAGCACGGAGTCGGGGCTGGTGTGGTTGTAGACGACGTCGATGATGCACTTCATGCCCTGGGTGTGGATCGCGTCGACCAGCCGTTTGAAGTCATCCAGCGTGCCGAACTCCGGGTTGACCGCGCGATAGTCGCGGTTGGCGTACGGGCTGCCGAGCGTCCCCTTGCGACCCTTCACGCCGGTGGGGTGGATGGGCATGAGCCACACGATGTCGACGCCCAGGTTGTGGATGCGCTCGAGGTCGGGTATGAGCGAGAGGAACGTGCCCTCCTTGGTGTGGTTCCTTACGAAGACGGAATAGATTACCTGCTGCTGCAGCTGCGGATCGGTGTCCTGTGCCATGGGCGTTCTTCTCCTTAGCGTC
>NZ_JBJEHW010000049.1:0-4865 GCF_051876455.1 Parafannyhessea sp. | reverse complement strand
TGCTGCGGAACTCCTCGAGCAGCCGCGGGAACAGCACCGTGGAGCGGATGGGCGGCACGCCCACGTGGACGCGGTAGCTGCTTTCCGGCCGCCGGGCAAAGTCCGCGTACATCTGGTCGCAGCGCTGGAGGACGCCCTGCGCCATGCGATAGAAGGCCAGCCCGTCGCGGGTGGGCGTCACGCGGTTGCCCGTGCGCGCCAGGAGCTGCACCCCAAACTCGCTCTCCAGGGACTTTATCGCCACCGAGACGGTCGGATGCGACACGTAGAGCTCCTCGGCCGCCTTGGCGATGCTGCCGTGGCGGCACACGGCGCAAAAGTACTCGAGCTGCGTGAGGGTCATGGCACTTCTCCCCAGCGTTGGTTTTGACTACGGCACCAAAGCCATTATGAACTGTTCAAGCTACGGACTGCCATCTATTTTTAACTTACTAAGGGAAGCCGAGGCAGGAGGCACACCATGGCAAACACGAACCAGGAACAGAAGGCGGAGCGGTTCCAGCAGCTGCACAGGACCGACGGGATGTTCGTGATCCCCAACTCGTGGGACGCGGGCAGCGCCTACGTGTACGAGAGGGAGGGCTTCGACTGCGTGGCCACGTCGAGCGCGGGCGTCGCGTACGCGCTGGGCTATCCCGACGGCGAGGACATCACGCTGGACGACCTGGTGCAGGTCGTGCGCAACACGGTGCGCCGCGTCGACATCCCGGTGTCCGCCGACTTCGAGCGCGGCTATGCCTTTGCCGAGGCAGGCGCCGACTGCGTCTTCGTGCCCGGGCCCATGGACGAGGCCACGGTCAGGAGCCTGGTCGCGGGCATCCACGCGCCGCTCAACACCATCCTGAACGGGAGGTTCCACGACTTTGCCCAGCTAAAGAAGATCGGCGTCCGCAGGCTGAGCGTGGGCTCCGGCCCCGTCCGCTACATCGCGGAGAAGGTCATCCACGCTGCCCGCGACATCAGGGCGGGCAAGCCCGAGGAGGTCCTCTCCTGCGGTCTGAGCTACGGCGCCGCCAACGAGTACTTCTCGAAGTAGGCGCCATGAACGAGAGGGAGCGGCTGCGGCTCAAGCAGGACGGCTTCTTTGCGGTGCGCGGCTCCGACCGGCTGTCCGTGCGCTTCTCGTCCGGGGGCGGGGCCTTCAGCGGGAGCCAGATGGCCGTGCTGGGGCGGCTCGCAGACGAGTTCGGCAACGGGAAGGTCGTCATATCGAGCCGCCTTTCGGCCGAGGTCGTGGGAATCGACCCCGCGGACGTGGACCAGGTCAAGCAGATAGCCGACCGGCTGGGCTTCCGGCGCTACCTCGAGGACGTGGGTGCGCAACCCGCGCAAACTTAGGTACGATTTGACTGTTCGCCCCACCGGGAAGGAGGACCATGTACTGCACGGAATACCGCACGCCCATCGTGGGGACGCTCACCGTCACGAGCGACGGCCGGGGCGTCACCGGCTGCTGGTTCGACAACGACCGCCACTTTGGCTACGGCCTGGAGGACGCGACGCTTGAGCGCCGGGACGACGTGCCCGCGCTCACGCAGGCCCGCGCCTGGCTCGACCGCTACTTCGCGGGCGAGAAGCCCGACCCCCGCGAGCTGCCGCTCATCGCGCACGGGACGGAGTTCCAGCTGCTCGTGCGCGAGGCACTTCTCGCCATCCCCTACGGTCAGACCACGACCTACGGCGCCATCGCCAAGCGGCTCGAGGCCCAGACGGGACGCCGCCAGTCGCCGCGCGCCGTGGGCTGCGCCGTCGGGCACAACCCCCTGTGCGTGATCGTGCCCTGCCACCGCGTGGTCGGGGCAAACGGCAGCCTGACCGGCTTCGGGGGCGGCATCGACCGGAAGGTCGCACTTCTCGAACACGAAGGCGCGCTGAGGCCCGAGTTCAAGGTCCCCCGCAGGGGAACGGCCCTGGAGGGCATCCCCAACGCGGCGCTCGCGTTTGGGGCGAGAAGGGCATGACGCGCTACTTCGAGTACGGCGACACCGAGGTCAACTACCTCAAGGCCCACGATAAGAAGCTGGCAGCCGCCATCGACGCGGTGGGTCACGTGTACCGCCCGATGGACGAGGGCAGCCTGTTCTCCGGCATCGTGCACCACATCATCGGGCAGCAGGTATCCAGCGCGGCGCAGGCCACCGTGTGGGCGCGGCTGCAGGACCAGCTGGGCGAGGTCACGCCGGGGACGGTGGACGACGCCTCCGTGGAGGAGCTCCAGTCCTGCGGCACCACGTTCAAGAAGGTCGAGTACATCAAGGGCGTCGCCAGCCGCGTGATGTCAGGCCAGCTCGACCTGGACGCCGTCAGGCACATGCCCGACGAGGAGGCGATCCAGGCGCTGAGCTCGCTTCCGGGAATCGGCCGCTGGACCGCCGAGATGCTCCTTCTCTTCAACCTCGGCCGTCCGGACATACTGTCCTACGGCGACCTTGCCATCCAGCGCGGGATCCGCATGGTCTACCACCACCGCAAGGTCACGCGCCAGATGTTCGAGCGCTACCGCAGGCGCTACTCCCCCTACGGCAGCGTTGCCAGCCTGTACCTGTGGGAGATATCGCACATGAACGTCCCCGGCTATGACCACGACTACGCACCCAAGAAGAAAAAGAAGCCACGCACGTAAGGAGCGTCATGCGTACGAAAGAGGCATCGGAGGAAACGTCGCCGTCCTCGCGCGGGGACGGCGACAGGCTCGCAAACTACCTCACGATGCTGGGCCACCTCTGCACCGATATCAACCAGGGCGCGCTTTCCGCCGTCCTCCCCTTCCTCGTGGCGTCAAACGGCTACTCGTACACCGCCGCAACCATGCTCATATTCGCCTCCAACGTGGCGTCCGCCGTCATACAGCCGCTGTTCGGCTGGATGGGCGACCGAAAGGCCCGCCCCTGGTTCATGGCGCTGGGCACGTTCCTGGCGGGCCTCGGCATGTGCGGCATCGGCTTCCTGACCGACTACCGCCTGGTCGTGGCATCCGCCATGGTCTCGGGCATCGGCGTCGCGATGTTCCACCCCGAGGGCGGCCGCGTCGCCAACCTTGCGGGGGGCCGCAGCAAGGCGAGCGGCATGAGCATCTTCGCCGTTGGCGGCAACATGGGGTTCTTCGTGGGCCCCATCCTGACGTCCGCGTTCCTCACGACCTTCGGCATGCACGGAACGCTCGTTTTCCTCGTCCCCGCCATCGCCTGCGCAGTCGTGCTGCTGGCCTTCGACCAGCGCTTCGAGGCGCTCGGCGTGGCACGTCCCGCCGCCGGCACGGGCGAGAAGAGCGTCGAGCACTGGGGTCGCTTCGCCCTGCTGATGGGCGTGCTCTCCATCCGCTCGATACTCTCGTACGGCCTGCTGGCGTTCATCCCGCTGTTCCTCATGGGCGTGCTGGGGCAAAGCGCCGCGCTCAGCTCGCTCGTCATCTCCGCATTCGCCATCGCGGGCGGCATCGCGACGCTCCTCTCGGGGCGCGTGTCCGGAAGCGTCGGCACGCACCAACTCATGGTCGGGTGCATAACGGCCACGGTCGTGCTGACCGTGCTCTTCTCGCTCAACCGCTCGCTCGTCCTGGCCGTGGCGCTGGCCATGCTGCTTGCCGTGTCCACAGACCTGTTCTACCCATCTGCCGTGGCGCTGGGAATGAGCTACGTACCAGGCCATCTGGGCACCGCATCGGGGCTCTCTTACGGCATCGCCGTCTGCGTGGGCGGCGTGGCGGAGCCGTTCCTTGGGGCCGCGGGCGACGCCATCGGGCTGCCTCCGGTCATCATGGCCATGGCCGGGCTGGCCGTCGTGGGCGTCGTGCTCGCACTGGTCCTGACCCGGCTCGACGCACGTCCGTCGCAGGGCTAGACCAATCAACAATTACAAGAACACGTGTTCTCATTTGTGCTATACTGTAACCAAGGTATAGGGGTAGACAAGAGTCTGCGCGGAAGTCCCCAGTGATACACGCAGGCGGGCGGCAGGCCTTTTCTCGCTACCGCACTTGGCTTCCCTAGGCAGGCACGCGCCCCTGTTTGTCGGCACCCGTAAAGCCCGACACGCATGACCCCGGTACAACCCTGGATACGAGGGGGCGCGTCAGCATGCCAAAGAACATCAGGCCAACAAACAGTAGTCTCGATTCCAGTTCCGCGGACGAGAAGGTCTACGCATCGGTTCGGACCACGCTCGAGGAGGCACGCGCGCACGTGGAGCGCGCGGTCAACTCCGCGATGGTGGGCGCGTACTGGGAGATAGGCAGGCAGATTGCCGAGGCGACCGGCGACCGAGCCGAATACGGCAAACACCTGATAGCCTATCTTTCCGAACGCCTCACGGCGGAGTTTGGAAGTTCCTACTCAAAGAGGAACCTCTACCAGATGCAGCAGTTCTACCGTGCGTTCCCAAATGTGCACACGCTGTGCGCACAATTGAGCTGGTCACATTACCGTAGGCTCATGCGCATCCCGGACAAAAGGCGTCGCGAGTTCTACATGCACGCAGCCGCCCAGGATGGTTGGACCGTCCGTCAGCTGGACCATCAAATCGCAACCTTCTATTACGAGCGGCTTCTCAAGACCTCCGAGGACAAGCGGGCAAACATCCAGAGCGAGATCCAGAGCAGCGAACCCAAGACATCGGCAGACCTGCTCATCAAGGACCCGTATGTGCTCGACTTCCTCGATCTGGGAGACCGTACGGATTTCGACGAGAAGACCTTGGAGCAAGCGCTCGTAACCAGGATCCAGGAGTTCATGCTCGAGCTCGGGCGTGGGTTCGCCTTTGTCGGCAGGCAGTATCGCCTTGACGCCGATACCGCAAGCTATTACGTGGACCTCGTCTTCTACAACATCAACCTCAGGTGTCACGTGCTCGTGGAGCTCAAGACGCAT
>NZ_JBJEHW010000048.1:0-22458 GCF_051876455.1 Parafannyhessea sp. | reverse complement strand
AGGTCGATCTTGTTGATGCAGGGCACGATGTCCAGGTTCGCGTTCATGGCGAGGTTCGCGTTCGAGACCGTCTGGGCCTCCACGCCCTGCGTGGCGTCCACCACGAGCACTGCGCCCTCGCAGGCCGCGAGCGAGCGCGAGACCTCGTAGGTGAAGTCGACGTGGCCCGGCGTGTCGATCAGGTTGAACATGTAGCGGTCGCCGTCGTCGGCGTCGTACATGACGCGGACGGCGTTGCTCTTGATGGTGATGCCGCGCTCCCGCTCGATGTCCATCGAGTCCAGCATCTGCGACTCGAGGTCGCGCTCCTGCACCGTGTGCGTGAGCTCGAGGATCCTGTCCGAGATGGTGGACTTGCCGTGGTCTATGTGCGCAACGATCGAGAAGTTGCGGATGTGTGAGATGTCAGTCTTTTCCATGCGAACCATCATAACCCACGGCCGCTTCCTGCCAAGTCGCGCAACGTCCCGGCGTTGGCAACAATCACGTTGTCTGGACAAGTTGCGCAGGAGGCGTGAGGCGCCGCCATGGGCCCGCCGCGGCACGACGCGCCGTCCTTCTCCCCCGCGCGGACGGCTCGTTTGGAAGAGTATGTGAATTTGGGCGGCCGCCACGTGGCGAGCCGCAAAGTTCCTGCACACGCGGGCGTCCCATCTGCTATACTCCCTGAGTCGACCTCGCCGTGTCAGGTGTCGGATATCCCCACGTCCTTCACCTCAGAATATAGAGGCCTCAAGGATCAGAACCGAAAGGAACCGCACGTGGCTAACATCAAGTCTCAGAAGAAGCGCATCATCACCGCCGAGAAGGCGCGCATGCGCAACAAGGCAGTCCGCTCCGAGCTGAAGACCGCCATCAAGGGCGTCCGCGCTGCCGTCGACTCCAAGGACGTCGAGGCCGCCCAGGCTGCCGCCAACAAGGCCAACCGCCTTCTGGACAAGGCTGCCTCCAAGGGCATCATCCACAAGAACCAGGCTTCCAACCGCAAGTCCGGCGTCCAGAAGCTCGTGAACTCCCTTAGGTAGTCACCCGCGCAAGACGCACAAGCGCAAAGCCTTTGGCCCCGCCCGCAAGGACGGGGCCTTTTTGTTGGCACGGTCCAGCAGCACCAGATTGCCGACATGCCGCGCAGGGCGGGACCGCCTCTAAGCCGTGGCCCCGCTGCCGCAGACGCGCATCACGAGCGAGAGGAACGTGGACTCCGGGTCGTCGCCGGACTTCAGCCCGCGCTCGCACGCGGCCGCCTGGGCAAGGCACGCCTCGAGCTCGCCGTCCGCGAACCTCCGCGCCCAGCGCAGGTGGTTCTTGACCTGCCACTGCTGCTTGCCGAGCTCCTGCGCGAGCATGCCGCCCTGGCCCCGCGCCGCGAGGGACCTCGCGCACACGAGCTCCCGAAGCCTCCCGCACAGGAGCGACGTGAGCGCTATCTGCGACGGGTTCTGCATCAGGTGGTAGAGCCCGAGCGCCTTGGCGGCGTCGCGGTCACACACGGCGTCCAGGAAGTCCCAGGGCTTCACCTCGGCGGTCCTCGCGATCAGGCGCTCCACGTCCGCGACGGTTGCCTGCCCGCTCTGACGACACTGCGCGGCGAGCGTCCTCAGCTGAGCATCGATCATCGTGGTGGACTCGCCCACCCTGCTCACGAGCTCGGCGGCGGCGCGCTCGTCCATCGCGAGGCCATAGTGCGCCGCCATACGCACCACCCTGGGCGCAAGCTGCCAGCGCTTGACGGGCGCACAGTCGATCACCGCATGCGGGCCCACGGCCTTGACGGCCTTGTAGAGTCGCGTCGACTTGGCGAGCGATGTCGCGACCAACAGGAGCGTGCACCCCGGGTTGGGGTTCTTCAGGTACGCGATGATGGCCTCGGACACGGGCTTGGGGAGCTTCTCCGCCCGCGTCACGAGCACGAGCCTGAACCCGGAGCCCATTGGGATCGTGTTGAGCGACGCCACGAGGTCGCCCGCCGTCATGTCCGGTCCCGCGACCCTCTCGTCGAGGTTGAACGCCTCGAGCCCCTTCTCGAGGCGGCCCTTGAGCCTCGTCTGGACCTCGCGGCTCTTGAGATCGTCCGCGCCGACCGCGAGGTACGCGGGCAGAAGCGATGCCTTGGCCATGTCCCTCCCATCACTCGAACCCCTATCATGCCACAAAGGGAAGGACGCTGTCCCCGCCGCGCTCCACGCTCACGCGCACGCCCTTCTCGCCTGGCTCGAGGGTGACGGTGCCCACGTCCATGGTGCAGAGGAACCTCGAGCCGCACCCTCGGAGAACCTTGACGCACTCCGGCGAGGGGTGCCCGTACTTGTTGCCGCGCCCCGCGCTCGCCACGGAGACCTCCGGGTCGAGCCGCCCGGCCTCCACGGCGTCTATCGAGACGCGCGAGCCATGGTGCCCCACCTTGAGGAAGTCGACGTCGCCCACGCGGCCGCGCCTGATGGCCTCGCCCGTCTGGTCCTCCTCGGCGTCGCCCGTCAGGAGTCCGCTCATCCTCCTCCCGCCATCGTCGAACTCGAGCGCCAGCTCGACCGAGTCCTCGTTCTCCATCCCGTCGACCGGCCCCTCGGGCCACACCACCCTGAGCCTGAACCTGCCCACGCGCACCGTGTCGCCCAGGCCCACCTCGGACGTCCTCCCACCCGCCAGGTCGCGCACCGCCTTACGGACCTCCACGGGCATCCCACGCGAGACGCCCTCCGCAAAGATGACCCGGTCGCACGCGACGTTCCCGCGAAGCGACGAGAGCCCACCGTAGTGGTCGTCGTGAAGGTGGGTGATCAGGACGGCGTCCAGGTGCGTCACGTGCAGCCTCCCGAGCTCCTTGGCGCAGCTGTCGTCCGGCCCCGTGTCCACGAGCACCGCCGCGGCTCCGTCCTGCACGAGGATGGCGTCGCCCTGCCCCACGTCCAGCACGCAGACGCGCGCGGGCGAGAAGGCCCGCCACCTCAGCAGCAGGCACGCAGCCAACAGCGCCGCCGTTCCCAGGACCGCGAGCATGGGGCCCCTCCTGAGGCGCGGCCACGCGACGAGCAGCGCGGCAACGAGGGCAGCCGTGATCGCGCACGCGGGCGCGAGGTCGAGGCTCACGGCGACCGACGCCAGGGGCAGCCCCGCCATCCACCCCAGGAGCCGTGCCACCAGGCCTCCGGCCACGTCGCACGCCAGCAGGAACGGCGTCGCGACCGGTTGCGTCCCGCCCAGGCAGGCATAGGCCATCCCAGCTCCCACGAGCAGCGTGAAGAGCGGCGCCAGCAAGAGGTTCGCCAGCGGCGCCACAAGAGAGAGCGTCCCGAAGGTCGAGCACGTGATGGGTCCTGTGACCAGCTGCGCCACGAGGCACGCCGCGACGACGTCGCGGGACGAGCCATAGGCGGACTCCACCCTCGAGCGGACGCGCGGCGGGACGCGTCGCGGCAGCCGCGGCGTGGGGAAGGCGACCCGCAGGACGTAGCCCATGTAGGGCGACAGGATGCAGAGCCCCACGACGGACACGACGGAGAGAGTGAAGCCGAGCTGCCCCGTGACGCCCGGGTCGAGCGCCACCATGCCCAACGCGACCGCGCACACCCCCGAGAGCGAGTGCGCCCTACGGCCGGCGAGCCTCGACCCGAACGCCACCCCGCACATGAGCCATGATCTCACGGCGGACACCGGCGCGCCGCAGAAGACCACGAACGCCCCCGTAGCCACCATGAGGATCGTGACGCGCCACACGGGTGCGAGGGTGCCCCTCCCAAGGAGCCTCCCCACGATGGCGGAGGCGATGGCAATGTGCCCTCCCGAGACCGCCACGAGGTGCGCCACGCCACAGATCGCGAAAACGTCCTCCAGCCCAAGCTCCCGAAGGGCGTCCTTGTCCCCACAGACGCTCCCCGCGAGTATCGCGCGGGCAGGCGAGCTCTTCGGACCCATCTCGTCGAGCACGTGCGACCTGAGCCGGTCGATGGCGGCGCGCAGGCCCGTCGGAGGTCGTGCCTCGATCACGTGGACGACGTTCACGGTGCCGCACACGCCCTGGCGCCGCGCGAAGGCGCGCCACTCCCCCTTTCCGCGCGAGAACCTTCCGACCGCCCTGAGCCGCCAGCCGGTGCCAAAGCGCCGCTCCGACGTCACCCACACGTCCCCCAGGCGCCTCCCGGCGCGCCACACGGCCGCCCGGGCACGGTATCCCCGCTTGCCGAGGGAGGGATCTGACTCGACCCGCAGCTCGCAGGAGGAGACCGCCGTCCTCCCAAGGACCGATGCCGTCGCGTCCATCGTTTCCACGAGCCCAGACGCCGCGCAGGCGCAGAGCGCGCAGACGGACGCCACCGCGCAGGCGCGCAGCGTCACCCCGGTCCCGTCCCGTCCCATCGCAATAACGCAAGGGACGAGAAGCGCGGTGGCCGCCATGGGCACGCGCACCCCAGGAGGAATCGCCACGCCTGCGTAGAGCGCCACCTGGCACATGGCGAACCCCGCGCACAGCAGGTAGAGCGAGAAGGGAATGTGAGGCCTGTTGGGAACCCACCCCTCGTCAGACACAGACCATCGACCTCATGCGCTCGAACTTCTTCTCCCCTATTCCCGACACGCGCATCAGGTCCTCCGGCGTCGAGAACGCCCCGTTGTTCTGCCGGTCCTCGACGATCGCCTTTGCCGTCGCCTCGCCAACTCCCGGCAGCTGCTGGAGCTGCGTCTCGTCCGCCGTGTTGATGTTCACCTTCCCCGCGTCCTGCGACTGCGTGCCCGTCGCGCCTCCGGTGCCCGAGGCGTCACCCGCGGAGCTGCCCCCGGTCGTCGCGCCGCCCTCGTCTGCGGCCACCTCCTCGCCCTCGGCGGGCACGTGTATCTTCTGCCCGTCACTCACGACGGATGCCAGGTTGATCGACGTGGTGTCCGCGTCCTCGGCAAGTCCTCCCGCCGCCCTCACGGCGTCGTCCACCCTCGGCTTGGACGAGTGCAGCTCATACACGCCCGGGGCCCGCACGGCTCCGTCCACGTGAACGACCACCACGCTCCTCGCTGCGCCCGCGCGGGAGGTGGAGGACGTGACGGACTTCCCGGCGGTTGCGTCCCCCGAACTCCCGGAGTCGCCCACGTCAGCCTTTGCGTCCGAGCTTCCCTTGCCAGCGGATGCCTTGCTCGCGGAGACTGCCGACGCGTCGCGCTCTACCTCGAACGAGCCGTCACCCCCCACGCGCGGCAGGGCGACCGCCCCAATCGCGCACAGCGCCGCCACCAGCACGACGGCGGCCACCACGACGCCCCTCTTGCCCTCGAGCCCGTACCTGCGCGGCAGTCCCCCACCACCGGCACGCCCCGTCCTTCTCGCCCCCGTCTGCGCCATACGGAACCACCCCCAATCCCATGTTGGGACCGGGGGTGGAAAAAGTGCCCGATAAAGATATCTGGTATGACAGCTGACTTGCGCGTCTCTGGCGGGACGCCATAAAGCCTGCCCAAATGGCGGCGTCCTAGCGAGCGTCCTCGAACTCGGCGGGCGCAAGCTCCCTGTGACGTGCCCGCAGCTGCTTGGGCGGCTTGTACGAGGGACACTGGTCGAAGTCCACGTACTCGACGTTCCGAACCAGCTCGTCAATCATGGCATCGTGGTCGAAGGAGTCCCACGCCTCATGCACCATGTCGGGCTTGGCGTGCGTCTCGGGACGGCGCGGCATGAAGAGCGTGCAGCAGTCCGCCGCGTCCTGCGCCGAGATGTCGTACGTGCCGATCTCCTCGGCACGGCGCATGATCTCCTGCTTGTCGGAGCCGATCAGAGGCCTCAGGACGGGCATGTGCACCATCTCGTTCACCACGGAGATGTTCTCGAGCGTCTGCGAGGCCACCTGGCCCAGCGACTCGCCCGTCACGAGCGCCTTCGCGCCTTCAATCTGGGCGATGCGCTCCGCCACCGCGAACATGACCCTGCGGTACGTGATGATGCGCAGGCTCTGCGGCACGCAGAGCGAGATCTCGCGCTGCTTCTGCCCAAAGGGCACCACGTACAGCCTGCCCACCATGCCGGAGGGCGCCATCGCGTTGATGATGTCCTGGCACAGGTACTCGCTCGTGTCCGCCGTCATGGGACGGCCCGAGAAGTGCACGGGCACGCACACGGCGCCGCGCCTTCCCACCATCCACGTCGCGACGGGAGAGTCGAAGCCGCTCGAGAGCAGCGTCACCACCTTGCCCGCCGTGCCCACGGGAAGCCCGCCCACGCCGGCTCCCGTGTCCGTGTACACGTACACGCTCTGGTTCACGACCATCACGATGACCGTGACGTCGGGGTGGTGCATCTCGACCTTCTTGGTCGGGAACTTCTCGCACAGCACGCCGCCCACCAGGCGGTTCAGGTCCAGCGTGTGGAGCGGGTAGTTCGTGGACGACCTGCGCGCGTGGACCTTGAACGAGTCGAAGTCCCCCGCCTCGCCAAGGGCACGCACGGCGGCGGCGCAGTACTCGTCCTCGTCGAGCCCGCAAAGGTACGCGACGGAGACGCGCGCCACGCCCGGCACGCGCGAGATGGCATGCGCCATCTCGTCGGTGGCCATGCCATCCTTGGCGGTCACCAGTATGTGGCCGCTTATGCGCCTGATGCCCGCCACCTCGAAGTCGCGCAGCGCCCTGTGGAGGTTCGTCACGAGCTGGTTCTCGAAGGTCGAGCGGTTCTTGCCCTTGAGGCCGATCTCGTGGTAGTGGACGAGGCAAACCCTGTCAGTCATGGCTTACAGGTTGTGGTCGACGAGCGCGTTCGAACCCTTGATCTCCTCGTCGAACGCTTCCTTGTCGAAGCCCAGCGTGCCGTCCTCGATCTCGTTCATCGCGACGGAGACGGTGTCCTCGCCGGACACGACGGTCGTGATGTCGTCGAAGTCCTGGATAGCGGTGACGCGCAGGTGCTGGCCACGGATCATGTTGTTGATGTCGCACGCGCGCTTGCTCGCGATGGTGCAGAGCAGGAACGGGTTGTGCTCGGTCTTGGCGAGAAGATCGTCGATCTCGGGCTTGGTTACTGCCATTAGGAGTTGCCTCCATCCGTCTCGTATCTTTTCAGTACATCGCCGAGGTCGCCCACGGCCTTGGCGAGGTCGTCGTTCACGACGCGCTCGTCGTAGCGGTCCGCGAGCTCCATCTCGTGACGGGCGTTCCTCATCCTGAGCTCGATGGACGCCTCGTCCTCCGTGCCCCTGCCGCGCAGGCGCCTCTCGAGCACCTCGAGCGAGGGCGGCTCGATGAAGATCAGCACCGCGTCCGGGTAGATGCGCCTCACGTTGAAGGCACCCTGCACGTCGATCTCGAGGATGACCGACTTGCCCGCATCAATCAGACGGTCCACCTCGCTGCGAAGCGTCCCGTACTTGTGGCCGTGCACGTCGGCCCACTCGAGGAAGTCGCCGTTCGCGACGCGACGGTCGAACTCCTCGTCGCTCAGGAAGTGATAGGTCACGCCCGGGACGTCGTGCGGTCGCGGCGGGCGCGTCGTCGCAGAAACCGTCAGGCCCAGGTCGGGACGCTCCTCTCGAATTGCCGAGACGAGCGTCCCCTTCCCTGCGCCTGACGGTCCGGAAATGACGAATAAACGCGGTTTCCTACTCACTTACTTCGAAAGCACCTCGAGAAGCTGCTCGCGCTGGCGGGCACCCAGGCCCTTGACGCGACGGGTTGCAGAGATTCCGAGCTCGTCCATGATCTTGGTGGCCTTGGCCTTGCCATATCCGGGAAGAGACTCGATGAGGGCAGAGACCTTCATGCGGCTCGCGATGGGATCCTCGGAGTCGAGAACGTCCTCGAGGGAGATCTCGCCCTTCTTGATCTTCTCGCGAAGCTCAGCGCGCTCGTGACGAGCCTGAGCCGCCTTCTCCAGTGCGGCCTTGCGCTGCTCGTCGGTAAGCTGAGGTAGTGCCATGGTTCCTCCAAACAATTGTTATTTCAAGGTTGCGGCCCATGTGCATATGGGCGAGCCGTCAATCGCAAGCACATAGTTTGCCAATTGGCACCCCATTTTACAAGGGTTTGGCGCGCAAATGCCCACCATCAAGGGCCGAAATACACAATTCGGCGGCATTTCTCCACGTAAAGGGCCTAATTGACGCGACTAGCCCTGGCAGAGCTCCTCGACGATGGACTCGAGGCTCGCCACGGGGTCCTTCGCCTGCGTGATGGGACGGCCGATGACGAGCTTGGACGCCCCGGCCTCGATGGCGCGCGAGGGGGTCGCTATTCTCTTCTGGTCCCCCACGTCGGAGCCCGCGGGCCTGACGCCCGGCGTCACGATGAGCGCGTCGGGGCCGAGCAGCTCGCGCATCTGGCGCGCCTCCATGGGCGAGCAGACGATGCCGTCGGAACCGGCACCCACGGCCATCTTGGCGAGGCGAGCGACCTCCTGCTCCACGGGGACTTCGATGCCGACCTCGGAGAGCGCGGCCTGGTCCATGCTCGTGAGGACCGATATCGCGACGAGCCTCGTGCGGTCGCCGCCGCGCTCCACGGCGGCCTCCTCGACGCCCTCCCGCGCCTGGCGAATCATGGCGGAGGAGCCGAGCCCGTGGATGGACAGCAGGTCAGCTCCGGTAAGCGACGCGGAGCGCGCGGCACCCCTCACTTGGAAGGGGATGTCGTGGAGCTTGAGGTCGAGAAACACCTTGAGGCCGTGCTCGCGCATCTCCCGCACGACCGCGGGCCCCTCGGCGTAGAAGAGCGTCATGCCCACCTTGACCCAGCGCGCCCTGCCCTCGAGCCTCTCCGCGAGGTCGAGCGCCGTCGCGTGGTCACAGTCGAGCGCGACGATGACGGAATCCCTTGCCTGTTCCTCAGTTAGCATTCGAAGGCTCCAATCAGCTCGTTGATGTCGCTTACGCCCTGCGAGCCCGCCCAGTCGCGAAGCTCGCCCAGGATCCTCGGCGCCGCCGTGGGGTCGACCAGGTTCTGCGTGCCCACGGATACCGCCGTGGCGCCCGCCAGTATGAACTCCGCGGCGTCCTCGCCCGAGGTCACGCCGCCGATTCCGCAGAGCGGTATGGAGACGGCCTTGTGGGCCTCCCACACCATGCGGACGGCAATCGCGTGGATGGCGGGTCCAGAGACGCCCGCCGTGGGACGCGAGAGCTTGCTCCTGCGCGTGCGCACGTCGATCGCCATGCCCGGTATCGTGTTGATGAGCGAGAGCGCGTCCGCACCCTCGGCCTCGAGCGCGCGGGCGATCTCCGCCACGTCGTGCGGGGCCATCTTCACCACGATCGGCCTCTTGGTGCGCGGACGCACGGCGGCCATGACCTCCGCCGCCGCCTCGGGCGTCGCGCCCATGGCGGCTCCCCCGCGGCTCACGTTGGGACAGGATATGTTGATCTCGAAGCCGGAGGCGAAGGGCGCAAGCTCCTCGAAGAGCTCGAGGGCACGCACGTACTCGTCGATCGAGTGACCCGCGACCTGGCAGATCACGCGACAGCCGCGGTCCTCGAGCCCCTGGAGGTAGTCTCCGTAGCTCCTCACGAACTCCCTCACGCCTGGGTTCTGCAGTCCAACGGAGTTCATGATGCCCGAGGGAAGCTCGCACATCCTGGGGGCGGGGTTGCCGTCCCAGGGCTCCGCGGCGCAGCCCTTGGTCGTGATGGCGCCTAGCTGCCCCACGTCGTAGAAGCCCTCGAACTGCCAGCCGTTGCCAAAGGTGCCGGACGCGGTGTTGATGGGGTTCTTCATCCTTATGCCGCCAAGGTCGACGGCCATGCTCACGTCGCTCACCATGCCACCTCGCTTGCGTCGAACACGGGTCCGTCCATGCAGCACGACTTGTAGCCACCCGCGCGCATCGCCACGTTGCACGTGCTGCACGCGCCAAAGCCGCAGGTCATCATCCGCTCGAGCGAGGCCTGGCACGCGATGCCGGCGCCCTCGGCGAGCCTCGCCACGCCCGCCATCATCACGGCGGGACCGCACGTCACCACGAGGTCGTACTCGTGTCGGGCGAGAAGTGCCTCCATCGCCTGGGTCGTGAAGCCGTGCATGCCATAGCTGCCGTCATCGGTCGTCATGACGACCTCCCCGGCGCCCAGGGCGCGCGCGTCGGCCTCGCCCCAGAGCTTAGCCGCCATCTGCGCCCCCAGCACCACGTCCACCTCGCGCCCCTCGTTCGCGAGGGCGCGCGCCGCGGCGACCACGGGCGGCGCGCCGATGCCGCCGGCAACGCAGAGCGCACGGCCACCGGGGACGACCTTCCAGCCGTTGCCGCAGGGGCCTACGACGGTCGACGTCGAGCCGACGTGCATCTCGCTCAGCCTGCGGGTGCCCTCGCCCACCACGGCATACAGAATCTCGATGGTCCCCGCCTCGGCGTCGGTCGATGCGAACGAGAGCGGAATCCTCACGATGTGCGAGGCGTCGCCGGGAACGGCCAGGTTCATGAACTGTCCGGGCCTGAGCTCCCTCGCAAGCTCGGGGGACCTCATCACGAGGCGGAAGATCTTCTCGCCCACCTCGTCGTTCGACGCCACTTCGAAGTCATACAGGTGCACCTTTGAGCTTGGCTGCACGGGAACCCCCTTCTTCATGAAATGGTGGCGCGGGCACGCATGCGCCCACGCCACCATGATAGTACGTGCCTTGCGAGCTAGGCGACCACGCAGTTGTTCAGGGTGCGCTTGCCGTCGACGAAGACGTCCGTGGCCACGCCCATGAGCGTCTCGCCCAGGAAGGCGGAGTTCTTGGACTTGCTCTCGAAGTAGTCCTCGGTCACCTTGATCTCGCGGTCGGGGTCGATCAGGGTGAGGTCCGCCTTGGAGCCCGCCTCGATCTTTACCGGATTGAGCCTCAGGACCTTGCGGGGGTTGACGGCCATGACCTCGACGAGCCTGTCCCAGCCAATCTCGCCCGTGCGCACCATGTTGGTGAGCATCAGCGGGAGCGACGTCTCGAGACCGATCGTGCCGAAGAACGCGATCTCCCACTCGCAGTCCTTCTCGTGCTGCGCGTGCGGCGCATGGTCCGTGACCAGGCAGTCGATCGAGCCGTCAGCGATGCCCTTGCGCAGCGCCATCATGTCGCTCTCGAGGCGAAGCGGCGGGTTCATCTTGAAGTTGGTGTTGTAGGTGCTGTCGATGTCGTCTTCGTTCAGGAAGAGGTGGTGCGGCGTGACCTCGCAGGTGACGGGCAGCCCGTCGGCCTTGGCGGCCCTCACGAGGTCGAGGCCCTTCTCCGTGGAGATGTGGGCGATGTGCAGAGGGCAGCCCGTGAGGCGGCAGAGCTCGATGTCGCGGTAGATCTCGAGCTCCTCGCCGAGCGCCGGCCAGCCAAACATGCCGAGGCGCGTGGAGGCCTTGCCCTCGTTGATGACGCCGTGGACGGTGAGCGACTCGTCCTCGCAGTGAGCGATGGCGACGCGGTCGAACTGCGACACGTACCCCATGCAGGTGCGCATCATGCCGGCGCTCTGGACGCCGTGGCCGTCGTCGCTGAAGGCGCAGGCGCCCTCGAGCACCATGTCGCCGATCTCGGCCAGGGCCTCGCCCTTCTCGCCCCTCGTCAGCGCGCCGATCGGGCGGATGTGGCACAGCCCGGCGGCACGGCCGCGGTCGATCTGGTAGCGGATGCCGGTGCCCGTGTCGGTCACCGGGTCGGTGTTGGGCATCGTCGCGACGTCCGTGAAGCCGCCATGCGTGGCCGCACGGGAGCCGGTCTCGATGGTCTCCTTGTACTCGAAGCCGGGGTCGCGGAAGTGCACGTGCATGTCGACGAGGCCGGGAACCAGGTACTTGCCGGCGGCGTCAATCACCTCGGCGCCCTCGGGTGCCTCGAGGTCCTTGCCCACCTCGACGATCGAGTCGCCGTCGAGAAGGACGTCCACGACCTCGTCGAGACCCACCTGCGGGTCGACGGCGTGAGCTCCCTTAAGCAGAAATGCCATTGTTCTCTCCTCCCAGAAGCAGGTACATCTCGGCCATGCGGGTGAGGACACCAGCGTTGACCTGGTTCAGAATCCTGGAGCGCGCGCAGTCCGCGACGTCCGCGTTGATCTCCATGCCGCGATTCATCGGGCCCGGGTGGCAGATGATCGCGTTGTCCTTCATGCGCTCGACGCGCTTCATGTCGAGGCCGTACAGGCGGTTGTACTCGCGGCGGGACGGGATGGTAGCGCCCTCCATGCGCTCGAGCTGGACGCGCAGCATGTAGACGACGTCCATGTCCTCGATGACCTCGTCGAGGCTCGCGGTCTGCGGGCAGCCGAACCAGTCGGGGTCGTCGACCTGGAAGGTCGGAGGTCCCACGAGCGTGACCTCGGCACCCATGGTCTTGAGGGCGGGGGCCAGCGAGCCGCACACGCGGGAGTGCGCCAGGTCACCCACGATGGCGACCTTGAGGCCGTCGAGGTGGCCGAAGTGCTTGCGGATGGTGTAGAGGTCGAGCATGGCCTGCGTCGGGTGCTGGTGCTTGCCGTCGCCGGCGTTGATCACGACGGCATCGGTGTTCTCGGTGATCTTCTGCGGCGTACCGGCAAGGCGGGCGCGGCAGACGAACATGTCGACGTTCATCGCATCGATGGTCTGGATGGTGTCGGCAAGGCTCTCGCCCTTGACGACGGAGGAGGTGCTGCCACCCATGGAGAGCGAGTCCGCGGACAGGCGCTTCTCGGCGAGCTCGAACGAGCTCTTCGTGCGGGTGGACGGCTCGAGGAACAGGTTCACGATCGTGCGGCCGCGCAGGGCGGGCACCTTCTTGATCACGCGGCCGTTGTTGACCGACTCGAACGCCGCAGCCGTGTCGAGGATCTGCGTGATGTCATCGGCGGTCAGGCTGTACGTGTCGATGAGGTTCTTGACGGAAAGCATCTAGTTCGCACCTCCGGCTTTCTTTTCGACATTGATGTCCCAGATCTCGACGGAATTGCGGTCGTCGAGGGGCTCTATGCAGACGCGCACGTCCTCCTCGTGGGAAGAGGGCACGTTCTTGCCAACGTAGTCGGCGCGAATGGGCAGCTCGCGGTGGCCACGGTCGACCATCACGGCAAGCTGGACCGTCTTGGGGCGGCCGTAGTCCGTGAGCGCATTGAGCGCCGCCCGCACGGTGCGACCCGTGTAGAGCACGTCGTCAACGAGCACGATGTTCGCGTTGTCGATGTTGAAGGGGATGTTGGTGCCGTGAAGCACGGGCGCCACGTTGCGCATGAAGTCGTCGCGGTAGAAGCTGATGTCGAGCGAGCCCACGGGCGGGCGCTTGCCCTCGATGGCCTCGATGGCGTCGGCCAGCTTCGTCGCGAGCGTCTCGCCGCGACGTATGATGCCGACAAGGGCCACGTTCTCCGCACCCTCGTTGTGCTCGACGATCTCGTGCGCGATGCGGGTCACCGCGCGCTCCATCGCCTGGCCATCCATGATGACCGCTTTCGGCTTGTTCTCAGCCATGGCACTCCTTCCAGAAAAAAGACGCCAATGTCCCGTTACCACGGCACACAGACGTCAGGAAGGCAGTCCCAAGCCCCGCAGGGCGTGTATGTTCCTTACCGGCGTCTCGCACCGAGTTAAAGGTCGCTATTCAATATACACACTGCCACACGGGACGCAATCGCCAATTTGCCCAAACACCAAACGCGCACCGGGAACGTAGCGCCCCGGCGCGGGAACGGAGCACCGGGCGAGAAGGACGGGGCGCCTCGGCGTAAACCTCCTGCCAGGGCGTACGAAAAACGGCCACCACGCGACGCCTGGTCGCGATGGTGGCCGTCGGATTGTCGGGAGCTTCCCTATATCGAGGCCGAATGCGTGCTCGTGGGCTTGGCGAGGCCCTTCTCCGCCGCACGGCGCCGCACGAAGAGCCCAAGACGCGAGAACGCGAAGCCCGGCCCGTTGGTGCTCCAGCTGTAGAAGAACTCGTTCACGAGGTTGCCGATGTACGGCAGGTCGCTGAACTTGACCGCGGGGTACCCCGTGAGCTCGAAGTACGTGCGCTTGAACGAGCCGGAGAGCGCGGCGATGCCCGCCACGATGTTTGGGTCCATGCGGCGGAACATCTGCGTGACCCACTCGCGTACCTGCGGCTCGTCGAGGCCGAAGTCCCCTATGGCGCCGCCCGCGTACCTGAAGCCGATGATGTAGAGCGACTCGAGGATGCCGCGGTCGGTCACGCCGTACTTCTCCATCAGGTCGGCCATGTTGTTCCAGCGCTCGAACGAGAGCCCCGCCTTGCGCAGCACCGACGAGGAGCCGGGAAGGTCCTCGCGGTAGCAGTAGAACGGCTCGTCGATGTAGACGATCGACTTGGCCAGCACGCAGGTCTGGATGAGGAACGGGTTGTCGACCCAGCCGGCACCGGGAACCTCCATGAAGGTGATGCCGTTCTCCTGCAGGAAGCCCTTGCGGTAGATGGCGGACCAGATCGAGGGATGGTGCCTGATGAGGCGCGGGCAGTCCTTGAGCGTGAACGGCTCGTCCACGGGCTTGATGCGGTGGTAGTACGCGCAGTTGTAGAGCCGCTCCTGCGGGGTCGTGGGCATCCAGACGCGGATGTAGGGCGACTTGACCATGTCGGGCATGCCGTGGCGCTCGGCGGCCTCGAACAGCGTGTCGAACATGTGGGGCCGCAGGTAGTCGTCGGGCTCGAGGATGCCGATGTAGGTGCCGCGCGCCTCGCGGATGCCGCGGTTCATGTTGGCGCCGTAGCCGGAGTTCTCCTTGTCGATCACGCGGACGCGCGGGTCGCGGGCCTCGTGCTCGCGCATGATGGCGAGCGAGCCGTCCGTGGAGCCGTCGTTCACGGCGATGATCTCGAGCCTGCAGCGGTCGTTCTTCTCGCACGTCGTGAGCGCCTGGTCGAGGAAGGCCTCCGTGTTGTAGCACGGGACGATCACGCTGACGTCGATGCCCAGGCCCTTGCCCTCGCCCATCACTGCCCCAGCTTCTTGTACGCGGCGCAGACCTCGTCGGTCGGGCCGACCATGCGCTCCTGGCCCTTCTCGATCCAGCACACGCGGTCGCACAGGCGCTCGACCTGGTCGATGTTGTGGCTGACGAGAAGGACGGTGACGTCGTCGGAGTCGACGAGCTCCTTGATGCGCCTCTCGCACTTCTGCTGGAAGAGGAAGTCGCCGACCGAGAGCGTCTCGTCGACGATGAGGATGTCCGGCTCCGTGATCGTCGCGATGGCGAAGGCGATGCGCGCGACCATGCCGGAGGAGTAGTTCTTCAGCGGCATCTCCATGAAGTCCTGGAGCTCCGCAAAGTCGACGATGTCCTGGAAGTGGTCGTCTATGAACTCCTTGCGGTAGCCCAGGAGCGCGCCGTTGAGGTAGATGTTCTCCTTGGCCGTGAGCTCCATGTCGAAGCCGGCGCCCAGCTCGATGAGCGGCGCGATGGTGCCGCGGACCGTGCACGTGCCCTCAGAGGCCTCGAGCACGCCCGCGATGATCTTGAGCATGGTCGACTTGCCGGAGCCGTTGGTGCCCACGAGGCCGAACGCCTCGCCGCGCTTGACCTTGAAGTTGATGTGGTTGAGCGCGCGGAACTCCTTGAACTTGAGCTCGTGGCGCATCGCGGCGATGAAGTACTCCTTGAGCGAGTTGAACTGCTCGGAGGCGATGTTGAAGATCATGGAGACGTCATCCACGTCGATGACGGTCTCGGCGTCCTCGGGCGGAATCGGGGGGCGCTTGAGGATGTTTGCCATGGCTGTACCTATCCCAATCGCGTTAGATGTAGAGGATGAACTTGTGCTCGTGCCTGTGGAAGACGGCGTATCCGATCGCGAGCGCGACGACGGCGAAGCCAAGGCAGGCGATGTGCATGTTCACGGACGGGATCGTGTGGTAGAGGATCACGTCGCGGATGTAGGTGATGTAGATGTACATGGGGTTGAAGTGCTCCGCCACCTGCATCCAGTGCGGGAGAATCTTGAAGGGATAGAAGAGCGGGGTCGCGTACGTCCACGCGGTGAGCACGACGCTCCAGAGGTGGATGACGTCGCGGAAGAAGACCGCGGCGGCGGAGAGAAAGAGCGACAGGCCGATGCAGAACACCATGAGGGTGAGAAGTGCGTACGGCATGAGGATCGCGGTCCACGTGAGCGGCACGCGCTCCACGACCATGACGAGCGCGATGGCGATGAGCGAGAAGCCGTAGTTGACGACGGCGAAGAGCACCTTCTGCACCGGGAACACGTAGCGGTTGATCTTGACCTTCTTGAGCAGCGAGGACGCCCAGATGATCGAGTTCATGCCCTGGCTCGTGGCGTCGCTCATGAGCTGGAAGGCCGTGTTGCCCAGGATCAGGTAGACGGCGTAGTTGCCGAGCGACGGGTCGTTGTACCTCATGAACGACCCGAAGACCGCCGCCATGACGAGCATCATCAGGAGCGGGTTCAGGACGCTCCACACGACGCCGAGGGCGCTCCTGCGGTACTTGAGCTTGAAGTCCTTGGAGACGAGCTGTTTGAGGATGAAGCGGTCCCTCTTGGCAGGCGGATACCACGCGTCCTTTGCGGAGATCGTCGCGGCGTTCTTTTCGGCGTTCAATTTGCCTCCGAACATCGGGTCACATGACATGGAAATGCTAGCACGGGGCATGCCCTCGCCATATAAAGAGCGAAAGAGCACCCCCGGGTGTTGGAGTGCGCCAACGGGGCGAGAAAAGCAAAGGCCGGAGGATCTTCTCCCCCGGCCTTGAAGGCTCTGGCTCCCCGGGCAGGGTTCGAACCTGCGACACGCTGATTAACAGTCAGCTGCGCTACCACTGCGCCACCGGGGAATATGGCTCCCCGGGCAGGGTTCGAACCTGCGACACGCTGATTAACAGTCAGCTGCGCTACCACTGCGCCACCGGGGAATGTCTTAGTGCGTTAGAAACTATAACAGACATCTTTCGCCACGCAAGCAAGAATCGAATATTTTTTTGCGCCAAATTGCCTTCACAAATTGCGCGGGGCCTTTCGAAAGGGATTGGAAACCGCTTCGATTGCATTCGGAAATATATGTCTAAAGCAGGTGATTCATCCACCGATTTGTAAAAAGCGGATATGTATCCGCAGGTCCGGAGGCGGTATAACAGGCTCAAGCGCAAACGCGTAGGTATCCGCCGGCACCCGGCTGGCGGAGCGTCCAAGGAGGTTCACCATGGGTCGCAGGCCAATCAGGGTCGTCCAGTACGGTTGCGGGAAGATGGCAAAGTACACCATCCGCTACCTGCACGAGCACGGCGCACAGCTCGTGGGCGCCATCGACACCAACCCCAAGGTGATCGGCATGGACGCCGGCGACTTTGCGGGCCTGCCCGTGAAGCTCGGCGTGAAGATCTCCGACGACGCGGACGCCGTCCTGGACTCCTGCGCCCCGGACATCGCGATCCTCACGCTCTTCAGCCTGGTTGACGACATCGCCCCCATGGCCGAGAAGTGCCTGTCCCGCGGCATCAACGTCGTGACGACCTGCGAGGAGGCCACGTTCCCCTGGACCACGTCCTCCGCGACCACGAACCGCCTCGACGCCATCGCCAAGGAGAACGGCGCGACGATGCTCGGCGCGGGCATGGAGGACGTGTTCTGGGTGCGCATCATCGGCATGATCGCCGGCGCCGTCAACCGCATCGACAAGATCGAGGGATCCGTCTCGTACAACGTGGACGAGTACGGCATGGCGCTCGCCAAGGCGCACGGCGTCGGCCTCACGCCCGACGAGTTCGAGAAGACCCTCGCCCACCCCGACGAGATCGTCCCCTCCTACGTCTGGAACTCCAACGAGGCGCTCGCACAGGAGCTCGGCCTCACGATCAAGGAGATCATCCAGGAGAACGTTCCCTACGTGGCCGAGAAGGACACCTACTCCGACACGATGGGCGGCACCATCGAGGCCGGCAAGGTCCTGGGCATGAACACTCGCGTCACCACGAAGACGTACCAGGGCATCGACATCGTGACCTCGCAGATCGGCAAGGTATACGGCCCCGATGACGGCGACCTCTGCGACTGGAAGATCTACGGCGAGCCGGACACCACGTTCCACGTGGACAAGCCGGCGACGGTCGAGCACACCTGCGCCACGATCGTCCAGCGCATCCCGACCGTGATCGACGCGCCGTCCGGCTACCGCACCGTCGACGAGCTCGAGCCGCTGCGCTACCAGACCGAGCCCATGATGGTCGAGGACCTCGACTTCTAGGCGTGACGACGGCCATTGGCCAAGGGAGAAGGGCTGCCCCCTCACATGGGAGCAGCCCTTCTCGTCATTACATGATCATCCGTCGGGGAAAGTGAACCGCGCCTCGCGACTAGTCCTCGATGTAGTCCTTCAGGCGGCCGGAGCGGGACGGGTGGCGCAGCTTCGCCAGGGTCTTGCTCTCGATCTGGCGGATGCGCTCGCGCGTGACGCCGAACTCGCGGCCGACCTCCTCGAGCGTGCGGGGATGCCCGTCCTCGAGGCCAAAGCGGAACTTGATGACCTTGCGCTCGCGGTCGGCGAGGCTGTCGAGCACCTGCTCGAGCTGCTCGCGCAGCATAGAGTCGCTGGCGGCCTCGGGCGGCGCGACGGCCGTGGAGTCCTCGATGAAGTCCCCGAGCTGGGAGTCCTCCTCCTCGCCGATGGGCGTCTCGAGCGAGACGGGCTCCTGGCTGATCTTCTGGATCTCGCGCACGCGGTCCGCGGAGATGCCCATCTCGGCACCGATCTCCTCCGGGGTGGGGTCGCGGCCGAGGTCCTGCAGGAGCTGCCTCTGCACGCGGACGAGCTTGTTGATCGTCTCGACCATGTGGACCGGGATGCGGATGGTGCGCGCCTGGTCCGCGATGGCGCGCGTGATTGCCTGGCGGATCCACCACGTGGCGTAGGTGGAGAACTTGAAGCCCTTGGTGTAGTCGAACTTCTCGACCGCGCGGATGAGGCCGAGGTTGCCCTCCTGGATGAGGTCGAGGAACAGCATGCCGCGGCCGACGTAGCGCTTCGCGATCGAGACCGTGAGGCGGAGGTTCGCGCTGATGAGCGACTGCTTTGCCTCGAGGCCCACCTGCTCGATGCGCATGAGGCGGCGCTGCTCGGCACGGGTGAGCTCGATGTCGCCGTTCTCGGCGGCCTCGAGCTTCTTGGTGGCCTCGGTGCCGGCCTCGATCTTCATGGCGAGGTTGACTTCCTCCTGTGCCGTGAGCAGGTCGACCTTGCCGATCTCCTTGAGGTACATGCGGACGGGGTCGCCCGTGAGCATGACGGTGGAGTTGTCGACCCTGCGGGCGCGGGCGCGGGAGCTGCGCTTGCGCGTCGACTTGCCCTTGGAGGCCGAGCGGAGGATCTCGCTGGCCGCGCGAGCCTCCTTGCGCGCCTTGGCAAGCTCCTCGTCCTCCTCGTCGAGGTCGTCCTCGCCCTCGAGCTCCTCCTCGTCCTCGTCCTCGTCGTCGAGGTCGTCGGACTCGATGTCCGCGGCGGGGGCCTCCTCGCCGCTGGAGATCTCAACGCCCTTGGCGCGGATCGCGTCATACATGTCCGACAGCTCGTCGTCATCCACGTCGACCTCTGCGATCGCAACCTGGATGTCGTCCTCCGTTATGGTGTTGTTCGAGGCGGACGCCTGCGTAACGAGCTTGCCGACGATGCCCTCGAGCTCGTCCGAGAGCTGGGAGTCGGTACCGGGAGTAGCCTTCTTGTTTGCCACGGATGTCCTTTCTACGCACGTGCGTTAGGGATACTACCCAAAATTTGCCTCATGCAACGGCAGAAACCCTATTTGACAGCTCATTAATACGTTTCTGCAGCTCCGTTGCCGTCCTGAAGAGCCCCCGCGCCTGCTCGTCGGGAACGCTCGAGCTCGACATGCGAAGCCTTGCCTTTATCTCGCGCACCTCGCGGCGCTTTGACCAGAGCTCGACCACGTCCAGGAGGAAGTCCGCCCGCTGCTCGGCGGGCATGCGGGACGTGACCTCGAGCCTGCCGCCGGCGAGTATGCGCGGGGCGTCCGCCACCACGTCCGTCGCGGCGCCCACGACCTCGGCGGGCGGCGTGCCCGCGGGCGTCGCGAGCATCGCCCACGCCATGGCCTCGAAGCGCGAGTCGGACCAGGTGAACGTCGCTATGCGGTCGCCATGCTGGCGCATCACGTCGGGATGGGTCGCGATCATGGAGAGGAGCTCGCGCTCCGCGACCGACTGCATCCTCTCGTCCGTGGAGAGGGCCGCGGCCGGGAGCGCACGTCCCTCTCCCCCGCTCTGCGGGGCGGCCTGCGGCGTCTCTGAGGCCTGGGCCTCGCCCGCCCACTGGGCCTGGGGCCGCGGGGCCTCGGCACGCGAGCGCTCGGCCTCCTTGCGGCGCGCGGCTGCGGCCTTGTCGCGTATGACCTGGCGCACGCGGTCCACGTCGAAGCCGAGCATGTCCGCGAGCTGCGTGGCATAGCCGTCCATGAGCATGGAGTCAGCGAGCGGCGCGAGGACCTGCGCCATGTCGTCCAGGGCGGCGACGCGGCGCCCGGGGACGCTGAGGTCGTAGCCCGCGAGGCGCTTGCCGAACACGAAGTCCATGAGCGGCTGGGCCGCCTCGAGGATGGGCCGGAGGGCGTCCGCCCCGTGGTCGCGCAGGAACTCCATGGGGTCCTGGTTGTTGGGCAGGACCACGCAGAGCATCTCGACGCCCGTCTTGTCTATGTAGCGCACGGCGCGCTCGGCGGCGCGCTGACCGGCCTCGTCGCCGTCGAACATGCAGACGATCCTGCGCCTGGCGAAGCGCTCGATCAGCTTGACGTGGTCCATCGTGAGCGCCGTGCCCAGCGTGGCCACGGCGTTGGTGAAGCCCGCCTCGTGCATCGCGATGACGTCCGTGTAGCCCTCGCACACGATGCAGGTGCCCGTCGCGACCATGGAGTCCTTGGCGCGGTCGAACGCGAAGAGGTGCTTGCCCTTGGAGAAGACCGCGGTCTCCTTGGTGTTGAGGTACTTTGGCTTCGCGTCGGTCATGACCCTGCCGCCAAAGGCGATGGTGCGGCCCTGCTCGTCGTGGATGGGAAACATCACGCGGTCGTAGAACCTGTCGCGCAAGCGACCGCCCTGGCCCTCGAGCGCAAGGTCCGCGGAGATGAGCTCCTGCCGTGAGAAGCCCTGCGCGCGCAGGTGCTCCGTGAGAGCGCCGTGCCCCGGGGCGAAGCCCAGGCCCCAGCGCCGGCACACGTCCGAGCCAAAGCCGCGTCCCGCGAGGTAGCGGCGACCCGCCGCGGGTCCGTCCCCACGGCCGCGCATCAGCTGGGTGTTGTAGTACTTCTCGGCCGCCTGCAGGCAGTCGAGCACGCGGGTCCTGCGCGGACCGCGCCTGGGGCCCGAGCGCTCCTCCGAGAGCTCGATCCCGGCGCGCTCGGCCAGGTAGCGGATGGAGTCCGGGAAGTCCAGGCTCTCGCGCTTCATGACGTAGGCGAAGACGTCGCCGCCGGCGCCGCAGCCAAAGCACTTCCAGAGGCCCGTGGTGGGGTTCACGTGGAACGACGGGCTCTTCTCGTGGTGGAAGGGGCAGCAGCCCCACCAGTCAGAGCCGCGGCGCTTGAGCTCCACGGTCTCCCCCACCAGCTGCAGCATGTCCGTCGCCTGTCGGACGCGTTCCTTGTCCTCGTCGGTTATCAAGAGCGCACCCCCACTCCACGGTCGCCTAGGTTCTTACGTACCCAATCGATGTTGCCAAGAACCACACGCTCGAGCTCGTCGGTCGAGGGGAACGTGCGCGAGGCCCTAAGCCACCGCACGAAGAGGACGCTCACCTCGCTTCCGTAGAGGTCGCCGTCGAACCCCAGGAGGTTCGCCTCGAGGAAGGCCTCCTCCGGCGCGCTGAACGTCGGCGGGGCGCCCACGTTGGCCGCAGCGGGCCAGGCGGTGGCGCCGTCACACACGACGCAGGCGTACACGCCGTCCGCCGGCATGCAGGCGGCGCGCGGCACGCGCACGTTGGCCGTGGGGAAGCCAAAGGACGTTCCCTCGCCGCGGCCGTGCTCCACCACGCCGCGCACCCAGTGCAAACGGTCCAGGAGGCCGGAAGCATCCTCCACCCCTCCCTTGTGGAGAAGGGCGCGGATCCTGGTCGCTGACACGGTCTCGCCCCCAGCCGTCACGAGCTCGTGGGCGTGCGCCTCGAAGCCCCGGGCGCGGCCGATCGCGGCCAGCGCCGCGACGTCGCCCTCACCCCGTGCGCCGAACCTGAAGTTCGTCCCCACGTGGACGGAGATCGGCCTCACCACGGAGTCGAGCGTGCTCGAGACGAACTCCCGGTAGGGCGTCTGCGCGAGCGAGGGGCCAAAGTCGAGCGTGACGATCGCGTCCACGCCCAGGGTCGCGATGGCGCGCACGCGGTCCCCCACCTCGAGCAGCCTGCTTGAGGCGCGCGGCCCCACGAGGAGGTCGTCCGGGTCGGGGTCGAAGGTCACCACGACGCAGGCGCACCCGCGCCGCCGCGCGTCCCCGTGCTCCGACACCAGCAGCACGGCTCCGCCCCACTCGCCACCGAGCGCGAAGCCCTGGACCAGCCGGAGCGCCGTGAGCAGGACGGGAGCG